>JBDSZD010000216.1:0-9340 GCA_039925325.1 Sphingomicrobium sp. | reverse complement strand
ATGCCGTTGATTCCATTGCTTGGCGCGCTGCGCGACCGTGGGGCGATCGCCGGATGATCAAGATTGCGCTCACCGGCTCGATCGCGATGGGCAAATCTACGGTCGCGAAGATGTTCGCGGCGGCGGGCCTTCCTGTGTTCGACGCCGATGCCGAAGTCCACAGGTTGGAGGGGCCGGGCGGCGCGCTGGTTCCGCTGATCGAACGGCGTTTCCCCGGAAGCACACGTCACGACGCGGTCGATCGCGACGCGCTTGCGCTGCACGTTCTTGGCCAGCCCGAGCGGCTCAAGGATCTGGAAGCAATTGTTCACCCTGCCGTCGAGCAGGCGCGCAAGCATTTCATTGCGGCCCATTCGGACGCCCCGGCAGCGCTGTTCGACATTCCATTATTGTTCGAAACCGGAATGCGCGACCAGTTCGACCACGTCGTCCTGGTGACCGCCCCCGCCGACGTCCAGCGAGCTCGCGCGCTTGCGCGGCCGGGAATGACTCCGGGCAAGATCGATGCGATTCTCGAACAGCAGCTTCCCGACAAGGAGAAGCGGCCGCTTGCCGACTTCATCGTCGACACCGCCGTCGATCTATCCACGACAGAAAAGCAGGTCCGCGACATATTGGCTTGCCTCGGACTCGGCCGGAACCGATAAGATATCCGTGCGGGAAATCATCTTCGATACCGAGACGACCGGGCTCAATCCGTCGGGTGGCGACCGAATGGTCGAAATCGGCTGCGTCGAAATGTTCAACCGGGTCGAAACCGGCCGTCACTTCCATGCCTATTTCAATCCCGATCGTCACATGCCGAGCGAGGCGGAGGCGGTGCACGGACTGAGCGCAACCTTCCTGTCGGACAAACCGCGCTTCGTGGAACGGGCCGACGAATTGCTCGAGTTCCTCGGCGACGCCCCGCTGGTTGCCCACAATGCCAGCTTCGATTTCGGATTCCTCAATCACGAACTCGGACTGTGCGGCCGCGCTGGCGTTTGTAACAGCCGCATGGTCGACACGCTGGTGATCGCCCGCGGCCGCCATCCCGGTGCCAAGCACAGCCTTGACGCACTGTGCACCCGCTTCGGCGTCGACCGTAGTCACCGGGTCAAGCACGGTGCCTTGCTGGACGCTCAACTGCTTGCTCAGGTTTATGTGGAGCTTACGGGCGGTCGTCAGATCGGACTTGGTCTCGTTGCCGACACCGACCAGGTCGGCATGGCATCGCAGGTGGGCACCGTGACGGTGCGGCAACCGCGCATCCCGCGGCCGCATCGCGCTGCCGTGGAGGAACTTGAGCGCCACCGCGCGTTTATCTCCAGGCTCGCCAACCCGCTGTGGGACCGCTTCGCCGGGGCCAGTTGACGGGCAGTTTGCGGGGGTCCACAGCCCCGCGCCGTCAGACAGGAGCTTCGTCAAGTGGACGTTCGGGTTGCAGGCCATCAGGTCGATATGAGTGATTCTTTGCGGGCGCGGGCGGAGACCCGCATGGCCGAGATCACCGAGAAGCATTTTTCCCGCGCAGTCAGCGCCAATGTGACCTTTGGGCGCGGTCCGCACAACGATTTCACCTGCGATATCGTCGCACCGGTGGCGCAGGGCGTGGTCCTCAAAGCTTCGCACAAGGCGGCCGAGGCGCAGATGGCGTTCAACGGCGCCGCCGATCGCATCGAAAAGCAGCTTCGTCGGTACACCAAGCGCTTGAAGGAACATAAGGCCGAGCCGACCGGCTATGTCGCCAACGCCGGTTACACGATTTTCTCCGCACAAACCGAGGCTCAGGACGAGGCCCCGGATGCGCCGCTGATCATTGCCGAGACCCGCGTCGATATTCCCGATGCAAGCGTGTCCGATGCCGTGATGTTAATGGATTTGCGCAATACGAATGCGTTGATGTTCCGCAATTCAGCGACGAGTGACTACAACATGGTCTACCGCCGCGAAGACGGAACTATCGGCTGGGTCGAGCCGAAAAAGGCCTGATCTCCAGGTTCTGGATTGAATCGGCTTCGGCATCGCCTCGCCAAATCGAGTATTGTGACATGCAGCTGTCCGACTTCCTTGACTTCGATTCTATCCGGACCAGCCTTTCGGCGGGTAATAAAAGGTCGTTGTTGCAACAGATTTCAAGCCTCGCCGCGCATCGACTCGAGGTAGACGGGGCCGCGATCCTGTCCAGCGTGACCGAGCGGGAAAAGCTCGGTTCGACCGGCTTTGGCAGCGGCGTTGCAATTCCGCACGGGAAAATCGACGGCCTGAGCCGGATCCATTGCCTGTTCGTGCGGCTGTCTGAGCCGATCGACTATAAGGCGATAGACGACCGTCCGGTCGATCTCGTCTTCCTGCTACTTTCGCCGCTTGACGCTGGCGGCGAGCACCTCAAGGCGCTTGCTGCCATCAGCAGGATCACCCGCCACGACCACATATTGGAGAAGATGCGCGGTGCCCGAAGTCGCGATGCACTGGCCGCGGTCTTGATCGGCGCGGATGAGCGTGACGCCGCCTGAGCAAAGATGAGCGAAGCGCGCATTAACGCGGCAGTCGAGGCGTCGGCGCTGGTCCGCAAGGTACAAACCAGCGGCGACTTCGCGACCATCCTGCGCAAGGGCGACTCCGAACGCGGCGCGTTGCTCCTGATCATCAGCAATCGCGGCCACCATTTCGGATGCCTGCAGCGCCAGCTAAACCTAAGTTCCGGAAATTATAGCTGGATCCCGGTGGGGCCGGAACGGTCCGCAAGTTCCATCGACCTCGGCCGATTCCTCGCTGACCAGGCACGGTTCGACCCGGATTTGTGGCAAATCGAACTGGACGTCGCGTCCCCGGAACGATTCGTCGCTGAAACGACCGCTTCGGGTTGACCCCTCGCTCAGACAGGGTGAAAGCCATCTTAATACAAGAGCGGGGGGCATATTTCGACCGGGCAGAACCGGCGAAAATGCCACGCAAGACGGGGAACCACCCAGGGTCAGCGCAAAAATTCTTGCGCACAGTATGGGCCCGCCGGTTGGTGGTTCACCGCATGATTAGCGGTTTTCATGTTTCATTCGATCCGATCTGCTTTGCTGGTTGTAGCAACGATCAGCGCCACTTCCGTTGCACCGGCCAAGGCCGGTCAGAACGCCGAGCCGCTGCTTCCGGTAGCGAGTCCGTCCGTTCCGCAGGTGGTCACAGTGCAGCCGGTGGTAATCGAAACCGCTCCTGTCGAACACATTCAGCCAGTCGCGGACGGAATCGTCGCTGAAAGCGATGAGCAGACTTCCCGTCTGGACGTGCGGCCCTCCGGCAACCTCCAATCGATGGTCGCGCAGCTTCGCGGATCGAACCCGGGCAGCCGGGAAATGGAGTGCCTCGCCGTCGGCATCTATTTCGAGTCCAAGGGCGAGCCGCTTGCCGGCCAGCTGGCGGTCGGAAAAGTGATCGCCAATCGTGCCAATTCCAAGGGCCGCTTTCCTGGGTCCTATTGCGGCGTGCTGTTCCAGCGCAGCCAGTTTTCTTTCATCCGTGGGCGCTCGCTTCCCTCCGCCCCGCGTTCCAGTCGCCCATGGCAAACCGCAGTAGCGATCGCCAAGATCGTCGATCAGGGATTGCATTCCTCGTCGGTCGGAAGTGCGTTGTTCTTCCACGCCCGGCACGTGGCGCCGCGCTGGCACCTGACGCGCGTCGCATCGGTCGGCAATCACATCTTCTACCGCTAGACCGACCGATCCTCATCGACTGAGATAATGCGCGATTTGGCTGCGTTGTCCTTTTGTTCTAGCCTGGACGAATGGATTTCGTCCGTGATTCGTCCTGCTTTGCGGGAGCGCCGCCAATCGCCACCGAAGTCGCGCGCGGCGTGACCCGGCTGCTTTGCCGGGCTGACATTTTCGCAATGTGCGAAGTGCCGCTTCCCAACGGCCGTCGTGCCGACATGATGGCGATCGACGCCAAGGGCTCGCTTACAATCGTCGAGATCAAAGTTGCCAAAGCGGACCTCATCGGCGACTGCAAGTGGCTGGAATATCTCGATTATTGTGACCGGTTCTACTGGGCGGTGCCGCCTACCCTTGCCGCATTCATGCACGAGGACCGCTACCTTCCGGGCGAGGCGGGACTCATCGTCGCCGATCGTTACGATGCGGCAGTCACGCGTGAGGCGGTGGAACGGCCGCTTGCTCCCGCGCGCCGCAGAGCCGAATTGCTGCGCTTCGCGCGTCGCGCAGCTCGACGCTTGTCCGCCCAGATCGATCCGACGCTGGGCGAAGGACAGTGAATCCTAAAGCTTGAAGTCGTCGGCCTTCACGACCTTTTTGACCGGCGCGGTCGATTGCTTGGAGGCTTCAATCAAACCGAGGATGTCGCGGGTACGCGAATCGCGTTTGGCATAATCGCGTGCTGAATAGCCGGCAGCATTGTCGGTCTTGTCGGGGTTCGCGCCATTGTCCAGCAGCAGCTTGACGATTTCGCGCTGGCGCTGCTGCACCGCGACGATCAGCGGCGTTTCACCCATCCGATTGGCTGCATCGACCTTGGCGTCGCGCGCCAGCAATTGATCGGCGGCGTCGTAATAGCCGACCCGCGCCGCCACGATCAGCGGAGTGTCGCCGTTACGGCCTGGCTGGTTTGGATCCGCACCTTTCCCAAGCAGGAAGAACGTCCACGTATCGTCGCGGCGGCCGATCGTGACCGTCAACGGAGTATCTCCACTGTCGTCGCGCGCATTCACGACATTTGGGCGGCTGCTCAGGAGCGGAAGCGCCTTGTCGCCGTCGCTTTCGCGGACTGCCTGCACGAAATTCACGCCGTCAAAGCCGGTGCTCTGCGCCAGCGCCGGACTGGCTACTCCACTCAGCGTCATCGCAAGAGCCGCAAGCTTCCACTTTTCCATATTCATTTCGGGTTCCCGCCTTGATCCTGCCCACTTAGCAAAGCATGGCTGCCCTTGTCATGAACAACGGCAAAGCATTCTGGGAACGACCCTTGGTCGAGCTCGACCGCGGGCAGTGGGAAGCCTTGTGCGACGGCTGCGGCCGCTGCTGCCTGCACAAGCTGGAGGATGAGGAGACTGGTATCCTGTACCCCACCAATGTCGCCTGCAAACTGCTTGATCGCCGTAATGGCCGGTGCACGGACTACGCGCATCGCAAGGCAATCGTGGACGATTGCGTGAAGCTCGACCGAAATAAGCTCGGCGGGCTCGACTGGCTGCCGGACACGTGCGCCTATCGCTTGCGCGCGGATGGTGAACCATTGCCGCAATGGCATTATCTGGTCAGCGGCAGCCGGGAGACCGTGCACGAAGCAGGACAATCCACGCGTGGATGGACGGTCAGCGAGGCGGACGCCGGCGAGCTTGAATATCATGTTGTTGAACGGGCGCTCTAGTTCGCTTGCGATTCACGACGACCTCCCGGTTCCGGTGGATATTCGTCCGTTGCGGGCCGCACGGCGGTTGCGCCTGCGCTACGATGAACGGCGCGGCCTCCTCAAACTGACCTGTCCCGCCCGCACTAGCCGAAAGGCGGCGCTGGCCTGGGCGGCGGAGCAAAGTGCATGGGTCGAAGCGCAAATCGCGGCAGCCGTGAAGGGCGAGCCCTTGGTGCCCGGCGCGACGATTCCGCTGGGCGGCGCAGAGGTTCGGCTGGTCTGGGCGGTGGACGCGCCGCGTACACCCGTTTTGCGTGACGATACTTTATCGTGCGGAGGGCCGGAAACTGGGTACGCGCGCCGGATCGAACGCTTCTTGAAGCATCTGGCCCTCGAGACCCTGTCGCGCGAAACGGCTGCCTGTGCAGTCAAGGCCGGCCTCAAGGTCCGTAGTGTTTCGGTGGGAGATGCCGACACCCGGTGGGGAAGCTGCACGGCCGACGGGCGGATCCGGTATAGCTGGCGGCTGATCCTCGCCGCACCTGCGGCCCGCCGCTTCGTCGTGGCGCACGAGGTCGCGCACCTCGTCCATCTCAATCATGGCGCCGAATTCAAGGCCCTGGAGAGGGCGTTGTTCGGTGCCGACGTAAAGGCTGCTAGGGCGCTATTGCGGCGTTGCGGGGATCGGCTGAAGCGGGTCGGCCGGCTCTGATCGCGGTGGGGTAGCAGGAGGCCGCTGGACCGGTTGCGCCGGCTGCGGCTGCGGAGCGCGCTGCCCGCCAGAATCCTCGGGCATTGGCTGGTCCGGAACACTTCCATCCTCAAGCTGCTGTTGTCCGTAATCGGGCGCCGCGGAGGGATCGGTCCCAATCGGATTGCCATCCGCATCGACCATCGGCTGTTGGATGCCGTTTTCGTCAAGCGGAATGCCCCACATCTGTTCTTCGGGATCGAGCTCCCAATCCGGCATTGGCACCTGTGTTTCGAACTGTTCGACGGGCCGTTTCGCAACCGCGGCCACCATGAAGTCGTGAAACGCGCGCGCGGGGGCTGTGCCGCCCTGCAGGCCTGCGATCGGCTTGGCATTGTCGCGGCCCATCCACACGCCTGTGGTCAAACCACTGGAAAAGCCGACGAACCAGCCATCCTTGTTGGAACTGGTGGTGCCGGTCTTCCCAGCCACCGGCCGACCGATCTGGGCCTCCCGTCCCGTTCCGCTCAGGACAGCCGACTGCAGCAGGTCGATCATCTCCGCCGCGACCCACGGCGCGACTAGCACCCGCTGCTCAATCTGCTCGTGCTGGTACAATATTCGTCCGTCGCTCGCGACGACCTTGCGAATGGCATAAGGCGTCACCGCAATGCCCTTGTTCGACACCGACGCGAAGGCCCGCGTCATATCGATCAGGCGAACGTCGCTGGTGCCCAGCACCATCGACGGATAGGTCGAAATCTCTCCGCTGATCCCGAAGCGTCGGGCCATGTCGGCGATGGTGGAAAATCCGACTTGTTGCCCGATCTTCGCGCTGATCGTGTTGATCGACCGCGAGAAGGCTTCGCGCAAGGTCACCGGGCCGGCATTGGTGCGGGTCGAATTTCGGGGGGTCCAGCCGTTGATCGTGACCGGCTCGTCAACCAGGGTGTCGGTCGGCTTCATGCCGGATTCGAGCGCGGTCAGGTAGACGAACAGCTTGAACGCCGACCCCGGCTGACGCTGAGCCTGAGTCGCTCGATTGTACAAAGAATCGACATAGTCGCGGCCGCCGACCATCGCCCGAACAGCGCCGTCGCGATCGAGCGATACCAGCGCACCCTGGGCGCTCTTCGGCGTGTGTGCCCGGACCGCCCGGTCAGCAACCACCTGCAGGGACGGGTCGAGCGTGGTCCAAACATCGATCGGCTCACTGGTTTCGTCGATCAACGTGTCGAGCTGCGGCATTGCCCAATCGGTGAAGTAGCGGGCGCTGTTCTGCCGGGTGGTAGGCTGCAGGCGAATTTCGGCAGGGTCCACCGTCGCCGCGACGTCAGCGCTGACAAATCCGTTTTCAACCATGGATTGCAGGACAACGCCGGCGCGCCCGCGTGCCGCCTCGACATCCGCGGTCGGCGAATAGTTCGACGGCGCCTTGACCAGGCCGGCGATGATCGCGGCTTCGCCAAGGCTCAGTTGTTCGGCGCCATGCCCGTAAAACCGCTTCGATGCGGCGTCGATTCCGTAGGCCCCGCCACCGAAATAGACCCGGTTCAGGTACAGCTCCAGAATCTGGTTCTTGCTGAATTTGATTTCGAGCGCGATTGCGAGGACTATTTCCTTGGCCTTGCGGCCGAACGTCCGGCTGTTGGTCAGGAAAATGTTGCGCGCGAGCTGTTGCGTAATCGTTGATCCGCCCTGGCGCCAATTGCCGGTTTGAAACCGCACCTTGAACGATCGGGCGATACCGATCGGGTCGATCCCGACATGGCTTCGAAAGCGCTTGTCTTCGACCGCGATCATCGCCGCCCGCATCTCCGCCGGAATGTCGTCGTAGCGCAGCCAAGTCCCGACGTTCGGACCCATTTCGACGAGGATGGTGCCGTTTGCGGCGCGCATCCGGATCGTCTGACCAAGGTCGCTGGTCTTGGTCAGCGTCGTGTAGCCCGGAAGCTGTGAATAGGTGACGCCGACCGCGACGCCGAGTGCGATCACGCCCAGGATCGTGACGTATAACAATGCCTTGAACACGCTCACGAGGCGCCGCTTAGCGGGTGCTGCATCAGGAACGCGGGCCATCGTCGCTCGATCGAATAGGAAGTCGAGCGGGCGGCGACAATAGCCTTAGTCCTCAGTTGGTGATTTGGGTTCGAACTCGAGCGCCGCCGAATTGATGCAATAGCGCAATCCTTCCGGGTCGGGTCCATCGGGAAAGACATGACCGAGATGTCCGTTGCATTTGGCGCAGCGGACCTCGGTGCGGGTCATGCCGTGGCCGCTATCGCGATGTTCGTCGACAGCATCGCCATCGGTCGGGCGGGTGAAGCTCGGCCAGCCGCTCCCGCTTTCGAATTTGCTGTCGCTGTTGAACAAGGGTTGGCCGCATCCCGCGCAGACAAATGCGCCGTTGGCCTTCACATCGAGCAACTCACCGGTCCACGGCGCTTCCGTCCCGCCCTGGCGCAGGACGCGATATTGTTCGGGCGTAAGCTTCGAGCGCCATTCGGCGTCGCTGATTTCTACTTCTGCCATGACGACGCTCCTTCTGGTGGGGACGGGGGTGGCCGGTTAACTCTGCCTTAGTCTTCCGCGGATAGAACCCGCCAGCATGAGCCGAGTTGCGCGCCTCCTTGGCATCCTGATTGGCGTGATGCTCGCCACGGCCCAGCCCGCATCAGCGCAATGCCGCTTGTGCGACAAACCCAATACTGAATCCGCCGGCGAAACAAAGCAGGGGCAGATTGATCTGCAGCTCGAAACCAGGCTCGATTTCGCGTCCCTGATCGTGCTCGGAGCTGGCGAAGGCACTGCCACTCTGCGCCCGGACGGAAGTCGCGTGGCGACGGGTACCTTAAGCGACATCAGCGGACGGGCGATGGTGGGTAGTGTCGCGGTTCGGGGCGAAGCGGGCCGAGCAATCAAAATCGAGCTTCCGCGAACGATCACGATGCACTCTGTTTCGGGGAGCGAGATTGCGATCGAGGAGATCATCAGCGACCTGCCGTCGCTTCCGCGACTCGACGCATCCGGGGTGCTTACGTTCCGCTTTGGCGGCCGCCTCAAGGTTACCGGCGACGGCGAGGGAGACTATCGTGGCGACCTCCCGATCACGGTCGATTACCTCTAAAACTGTGTCCGGAACGGACCATATCTAAACGTGGCATTAACCTTCCCCTTGAGCAAAACCGTAAGCGCAAGCGGTTAATGGAGGCGTCACGGATGTCCTCCGCACGCTCGGGGCACCCGCTCATTTTTGGACCAGTGGGGACACTTTCATGACCAAATTTCTGCACCTGACTGCGGCTATTGCTG
>JBDSZD010000215.1:0-2373 GCA_039925325.1 Sphingomicrobium sp. | reverse complement strand
CGACACGATCCTCATCGTCGATTTCGGCAGCCAGGTGACTCAGCTGATCGCGCGGCGGGTGCGCGAGGCTGGGGTTTACTGCGAAATCGCGCCGTTTAATACGGCGGAGGAAGCCTTCAAGCGGCTTCAGCCCAAGGGGATCATCTTCTCGGGCGGGCCATCGTCGGTGATGTGGGATGACAGCCCGCGCGCGCCGCAGATGCTGTTCGACAGCGGAGTGCCGTTGCTAGGCATATGCTACGGTCAGCAGACCTTGCACCAGCAGTTGGGCGGGCGGGTCGTGGCCTCCGACAATCGCGAGTTCGGGCGGGCGTTTATCGAGGTCGTCGCGCCATCCGCCCTGTTCGACGGTCTGTGGGCCGTGGGCGAAAGCCACCAGGTGTGGATGAGCCACGGCGACCGGGTCGACGCACTTGCGCCGGGCTTTGCGGTAGTCGCCCGGTCGGAAGGCGCGCCTTACGCAATTGCGACCGACGAAGCGGCCAAGCGCTATTCCCTGATGTTCCATCCGGAGGTTGTGCACACGCCCGACGGCGGCAAACTGCTCGCCAATTTCGTCCACCGCATTTGCGGGGCGGCGAGCGACTGGTCGATGCACGCCTATCGCGACTCCAAGATCAAGGAGATCCGCGAGCAGGTCGGCGACGGCAAGGTCATTTGCGGCCTGTCCGGCGGGGTCGATTCATCGGTCGCGGCGATCTTGATTCACGAGGCCGTCGGGAGCCAGCTGACCTGCGTGTTTGTCGATCACGGCCTGCTCCGTCTTAACGAGCGCGAACAGGTCGAGAGCCTGTTCCGCGACCATTACAACATCCCTTTGGTGGTGGTGGACGCAGAGGCGCGGTTCATGGCCGGGCTCGCGGGCGTCACCGACCCTGAGGCCAAGCGCAAATTCATCGGCGGCGAGTTCATCGCCGTATTCGAGGAGGAAGCGGAGAAGCTCGGCGGCGCGGATTTCCTCGCGCAGGGCACGCTCTACCCGGACGTGATCGAGAGCGTCAGCTTCACCGGCGGGCCGAGCGTCACAATCAAGAGCCACCACAATGTCGGCGGGCTGCCCGAGCGGATGAACATGCAGCTGGTCGAGCCGTTACGCGAATTGTTCAAGGACGAAGTGCGCGCACTGGGCCGCGAATTGGGGCTCAACGACCAGTTCGTCGGCCGCCATCCGTTCCCCGGACCGGGCCTTGCGATCCGCATTCCGGGCGAAGTGACCCAGGAACGCTGCGACATCTTGCGCAAGGCCGACGCCATCTATCTCGAGGAAATCCGCAACGCCGGACTGTACGACGCGATCTGGCAGGCGTTCGCGGTGCTTCTGCCGGTGCGTACGGTGGGCGTGATGGGCGATTATCGAACCTATGAAAGCGTCTGCGCGCTGCGCGCGGTGACCAGTGTCGACGGCATGACGGCGGACGTTTATCCGTTCGACGCCAGCTTCCTCAGCCGCGTCGCAACCCGCATCGTCAATGAGGTGCAGGGCATCAACCGCGTGGTCTATGACTACACATCGAAACCCCCGGGGACGATCGAGTGGGAGTGAGGCGACTGGACCATCCGGGGGATGGTCGTCCAAGGCCCATTGTTGATTGAACCATCCGAGGGACTAGCCGGTCCCGCCCACCGGTTGCGGGTTGTTGGGTACCAGGATCAACACATTGTCCTCGACCCGCCACGACTTGAGCTTGGAGAGGAAGTTCATGCCGAGGATGTCGACTCCCAGCGTTGGCGAAGTCACGACCTTGAGGTTGCGGGCGACGATGTTGCCGGCATGAAGCTCCGCGATGGTTCCGGTGTGCGCCTGGACGGGGCCGTTGGCGGTTTGCATCACCACCGGGACCAGCCCGGAGTCCGGCTGGATCGCGGCGGCGTCGGCGGTTTTCTGGGAGAGTGCGGTGATCGTCGCGCCACTGTCGATCAGCATTCGACGCTCGACGCCGTTTAAAGAGACCTTGGCCCAGAAATGGCCGTCCGGCGCCAACTTGATCCGCACTTCCTTGCCGACGACTTGCTGCCGGTCGAGCCCGAGTTTGCCGGCGATGTTGGCCAGATTGGGCTGGAACGGGACCTGCTGAAGCAGGAGAAACAGGCAAAAGGCGAGGAGCGCGAAGGAGAAGGCGATGCGGATCAGGCGACCGACGACCGGGATGCGCTGGAGCAGCACGAGCAGCAGCGCGGCTGCCACGGCATAGAACGCAAGCTGCTGCCAAGGGGGCGTGATTGCGACCGCGAGGATCATGGTTCGCGCCTGATCGCGGCTTCGGGATCCTTGTACAGCAAGGACCAGCCGGCGGGGAGGAAGTCGATCGACATGAAATAATAGAAGTTGCAGCGCGGCGAGCGGGTTCCGCTGCCCCCCTTGAAAATGCCGAT
>JBDSZD010000214.1:0-18760 GCA_039925325.1 Sphingomicrobium sp. | reverse complement strand
GCAGCCGCCGTTCTGCAGACATTGCGCAATGCGGGCGCGGCGGACGTCGACGTTATCGCGGCGATCGGAGTAACTATTCCGTACGACAAGAAATTGCGGCGCGTGCACCGGGCCTGGTCGCCTTCCGAGCACAAGCCTTGAATTCGGCGGAGACCACCGAATGGGTGCCGCCTGCGCCGCCCCGGCCAGCACACGACCTGCCGATGTGGCGGCTTTTGTGGAAGCTGCGGACAAGCAACATCTCGATCTGGCCTGAACGGGCGTTTGATGAATTGTTGTTGCCGCGCCGAGTGTTCGGGCAGGACACGTTGCTCGTCAACGATCCCGCCGGGATTAAGGACGTGCTTGCGACCCATGCGGCCCATTACCAGCGCTACATGGTCACACCGCGCTTGTTGCGGCCGGTGGCCGGCGATGGCGTGCTCCTGGCCGAGGGCGACGACTGGCGGCAGCAGCGGCGCAGCGTGTCCCCGGCGTTCACCCCCGCCAACGTCGAGCAAATCCTCCCGCAATTCGGCGAGGCGGCCGAAGCTCTGTGCGCTCGCATTGCGGCCTCGCCCGACGACGGGATCAATCTCTACCGCTTGTTCCAGACCGCGGCGATCGACGCGCTTGGCCGCGGGCTGTTCTCGCTTCCCTTCGACCAACGTGCAGAGCGTCTCGCGGCCATGGCGCGGACCTATTTCGCTGGGCCGGGGCGGCCGAATGCCGCGGACAGTTTCGCGCGGCATGAAGGTCAGTTCCGCTGGGTGACCTGGCGACGGCGACGCTTCCAGAAAGCGTGGTTCGCCGAAATTGATTCCATTCTTAGCGAGTGGCGCGAAACATCGTCCAAGCGCGCACCGGCGACCGGTCATGCCCGAGACATCATGAGCGTCATGAGCCGGTGGCGAGACCCGGAGTCGGGACGCCCCATGAGCGATAGGGAGCTTCGCCACCAGACCGCGACGATGATCGCCGCAGGCTTCGAGACGACGGCGCTGACGATGTTCTGGACGGCGTTCCTGCTCGCCAACAACCCCGCGACGCAAGAGGATATCCGAACAGAAATCGCAATCAGCCCGCCCGCAAAACTGCAATCGATGAAGGATCTCGAGCGCTGGCCGCGACTTCGCGAGACGATCTTCGAAGCGATGCGATTGTACCCGCCCGTCGCCTTCATGTCGCGCATCTGCATTGCTCCGACACGAATCTGTGACCGCACCATCGCGCCTGGGACGATTATCGTCATTAGTCCCTGGGTGCTTCACCGGCACCGCAGCTTCTGGACTGAGCCGGACCTGTTCCGACCAAGCCGATTTGCAGATCAGCCGCGCGCGCACCTGGCGGGCGGCGCATTCATTCCGTTCGGCGCCGGTCCGCGCAATTGCCTTGGCGCGAGCTTCGCTTTTGCCGAGACGATGATCCTGCTGGCGCACCTTGTTCACCGTTTCCGGATCGATGTTGAGGACACTCTTGGGCTGATCCCGCGCGCCATCATTTCCACCACGCCGAGCGTCGAGCCAGCATTCCACCTGACTCCGATCGACCCATGACCGACGGCGCGAGCATTCTGATTTCCGGAGCACGCGCTCCGGTGGCGCTTGGCATCGGCCGGGCCTTCGAAGCGGCCGGCTTTGACGTGCATTTCGTCGACAGCGTCCCCAGCCTGATGACTCGATGGAGCGGTTTCGGACGCGCCAGGCTGCACCGCGTGCCGCCGCCCAAATCCGAGTTTGGTAAATTTCGCGCGGACTTCCGTGCGCTCGTCGACGAGATCGATCCGCTTCTGATCGTTCCGACGTGCGAGGAAGTTTTCTATCTGTCGCAGGCGGCAGTGCTCGATGGCTTCGAGCGCCGACTGTTCGCTCCTTCGCTCCCAATTTTGAGACGACTGCATTCGAAATTCGAATTTGCGGAGCTTGCGCGCGACTGCGGGCTTGAACCGCCGCTGACGTGGCGCGCAACATCTGCCGACGATCTCCAATCCCATCGCAGCCGCAGCCGGGATCTCGTATTCAAACCGGAATTCTCCCGCTTCGGCGCGGAGACGTTAATCCGTCCGGCAGGGGCAGAAGTCACAAAGCTCAACGCAGGCCCCGACAAGGCCTGGGTCGTACAGGAGTTCGTCGAAGGTGAAGAGGTCTGCGTGTGGTCGGCTGCGCGGGATGGAAGGTTGCTCGCGCTGGCGGGCTATCTACCGAAATGGCGTTTTGGGGGTGCCAGCTCCTACTTCCTGCGCGATGACGATCCGGCGTTGGTCGACCTGTGCCGGACATTGGCCGCATCCGTCGGAATGACCGGCCAGATGTCGATCGATTGTATCCGGACGAAAGGCGGCAAGCTCCGCCCGATCGAGTGCAATCCTCGGGCGGTCAGCGGAGCGAATCTGTTCGGCGGTGATGCGCGACTAGCGCTCGCGCTGATCAATGGGCCGTCGGGGCTGCTCATGCCCGAGCTTCAGGCTTGCCATGTGGGCCCGGCGTTCTGGTCCGCCGCCATCGCCCGCCTTGTCCGAACAGGCGGACTGATCGAGGCCGTACGCGACGCGAAACGCAGCAGCGGTGTGCTGACCGACAATGGCGGCCCGCGCGCCGCTGTCGGCGGGCTGTTGGATTTCGCGCGCTTTGCTTTGAAAGGAGCCATCGCATCGCGATCGAGCACGCAGGAGAGCACTGCGGACATCGAGTGGAACGGTGAGCCGATCCAGTGAGCGCTCCTGGGTTTCTGGCACCGGAAGTCGTACCCAGATTCATCGTGTCGTTCGCGCAGGCGAAGGGACTTTAGCGCCAACCTTCCTGCTCAACGCGACCAGGAATATTGCAGGCACGAACAGCAGCGACAGCGCGGTCGAACTGACCAGGCCGCCGATCACCGCGAACGCCATCGGTTGCCGGAATTCATCCCCGGCGCCCAGCGACAGTGCGGCCGGGATCATGCCGGCGGCCATCGCCACGCTCGTCATCACCACCGCCCGCGACCGCTTCTGACAAGCTTCGACAATGCTCTCACGGACGGGCAATCCCTCGCGAACCCGGCGCGCCGCATGTTCGACCAGCAAGATCGAATTCTTCGCCGCCAGCCCGAGTAGGAGCAGGAAACCGATCAACGCCGGCAGATTGAGCGCCGAGCCGCTCAACAGCAGCCCAAGCACCGCCCCGCCAAGCGCCAGCGGCAGCGCCGAGATGATGATCAACGGCAAAGTGAAGCTTCGAAACAGCAAGGCGAGCGTCGCGTAGACCGCGATCGCTGCAGCAAGCAGGGCCGCGGCCATCGACTGGAACAGCCGCTCCATTTCCTCTTCATCTCCGGTCGGCGCAAGCGCGACGCCGGTCGGCAGCGCGCGAACCGCCGGCAAGCGTTCGATCGCTGCCATCGCTTCTCCCGTCGATCGGTCGGGCGCGATGTCGGCGTCGATGCCTTCTACGCGCAGACCGTCGAGCCGCAGGATGATCGCGCGTAGTTCGCCTTGATCCACGGCATTCGAGTTCGCAGCCGCGATGCGCAGATGCACGGGCAGCAGAGTGCCGTCGCTGGTCCGGGCGTGACCGAAATATTTCCCTTCGGTCGATAGCTGGAGGAGGGTGTGCTGTTCGCCCGCGTCCAGTCGGCTGGCCGGCGCGATTCCCGTAGCGCGGGGCGATTGGGCCAGGCCTTGCATCATTGGCCGAGCGTCGAGAATATACGGAAGCTGCTTCATTTCGGTGAGCATTCGCGCGCGCGCTGCAGCAATTGCGCCGGGGTCATTTCCCGATACCAGTAAGCGCAGATCTGCGCCCCCGGCGGCAGACTCGGCGATTACCGTTCCGCCGCGCAATCGCCGCAGCGCCGGGCGCAAGTCCGCGCGGATTTCCGACACCGATGAATCGCGCTCGGGATCGATGGTGACCGCGATCCGCGCTGAACGGGGGTCAAGCAGCGGCTCTCCAAGGCTGATCCCGGCGGCGCCGTCGCCTTCGGCAGTCGCGCCGAGATGGATCGCGAGATGGCGCGTCTCGGGGCGCTTCGCGACGATCGCGCTCGCTTTCTCGGCCAAATCCTGGAGCCCATCGATTCCCTCACCGGGATCAGCAACGACCGAAAGGAAATAGAAGTCAGGGTCGGGCGTCGGCTGGAACTCGGTCGGCAGCCAGGGGACCAAAGCGATCGACGCCCCGACCAATCCGATGGCTCCAATGATGGTGGCACGCGGCTTGCTCAGCGCCTGCGTGAGCAGCCTGTCGTAGATTCCCTGACGGCGATGGCGGACCGCAGCGGGACGCTTGAGTATCCGTGCCGCGAGGATCGGGGTCAGCAGGCGCGCGACCAGCAGCGACATGAGGACGGCGGTCGAAACCGTCAGCCCGAATTCGAAGAAGAAGCGCCCGGCGACACCCGGCATGAACGATACCGGCGCGAACACGGCGACGATCGCGGCGGTGGTGGCGATGACGGCCAGCGCGATCCCGTCGGCGCCGCGCGGCGCGGCCTCGCGCGGGGGAACGCCATCGTTCACCAGCCGCTGGATGTTCTCGACTTCGACGATTGCGTCGTCGACCAGAATGCCGACGGCGAGGGTGAGTGCGAGCAGGGTCACGAGGTTGATGCTGAAGCCGGCGGCGGCGAGGATCGCGAACGTCGGGACAAGTGATACCGGCATTGCCACCGCCACGACAAGGGTCGCGCGCAGGTCCCTCAGGAACAGCAATACGACCAGCGCCGCAAGCACCATGCCTTCGACCAATGCCCGATAGGTCGAGTGGAGCACCGCACCGGTCTCGTCCGCCGTCGACCAACCTTTGGTGAAGGCGAGGTCGGGGCGTTCTGCCTCAAGCTCGGTAGCGAGATCGGCGACGGCGGACGCGACGTTTAGCGCGTCGGCGTTCGGTGCCTTAACAATTGTGAAACCGACCGCCGGGTCTCCGTCCATGGTCAAATGGCTGGAAACTTCGGACGTCGCGCCGACGGTGGCGAGGTCTCCAAGACGCACGAACTGTCCGTCGCGAGCCTGAACCGGGACATCTTCCAGACGTACGCTTGCCGCCGCTCGTGACCAGCGCTCGACCGCATTACTTGCGGCAAGCGCGGTGACCCCACGCGCTCGCATCGCCGCCGGCTGAAGCGCGACCTCGAGATGCTCATCCGATCCGCCCAGCCGCCGCGCGGACCCGATCCCCGGGACCATGCGCAGCCGCGGAAGCACAATTTGATCCACATAGGCCGACAGCAGGGGCGTCGGGACGATCGCCGACGTGACCGCATAGGACAGCATCGGCGTAGATTCGATCTGGAGTCGGCGTACGGATAGCTGCCGCCCACCGTCTGCCAGCTTGAGGTGCGCAATGGCCGCGCAGACGCGCTTGGCCAGATTCTCGTCGGCAAGGTCGCTGTCGAATTGGACAATGGTAACCGATCGCCCCGCAGCGATCTGGGTCCAGAGTTTGTGGATGCCCGGCAGTTTAGCGACGGCAGCTTCGACCGAGACGGCCACGTCCCGCTCAAGCTCGGCCGGAGCGACGGCTCCCCCCGACACACTGACCGCCACGGCAGGCAATTGAACCGTCGGAAAACGCTTCACCGGAAGTTGATAGTAACTCGCACCGCCCGCAATCAGGAGCAGTGCAAACAGCAGCCAGACCCAGCCTTCATGAGCGATGGCCCACGTCGATAGCCCAGGGACAGCGCTCGACCTCACCGATTGATGCGCGGACTTGAGCGATCGCGGCTCGCCGGCGGGAAGTGCTGAAACATTCCGGCTCCGAACTCCCCGCTAGCATCCTAAAGTGCATCAGGCTGCGACAGTCGACGCGAACTCCTTCGGCTTCAAGTAGATTTCGGGTTGCGCCACGCCCGGCCGCAACTCACGCCAGCTTTTCGCGGGAACTCGGAAAACCGCCGGCCCAACTCGACTTTCCGTGTCTTAGCAGTGCGAGCGTCAGCATCAGTCCGGTGTTAGCACTCCTGCGCGAAGTCTGCAGGCAGGTTTCACCCGCACGCGTTGCTCAAGCCGCGATCCGGGTTCCGACGATCCACATGATTCGAGTCGAATAGTGCAAGGCAAGGTCCTGGTGCGCTCTCCGCGCGCTCGCCGACGCGGCTGCTTTTGCGGCCGCCCGCTCCTGCCGCTCGCGTGCACGGAAATATTCCAGATCGTCATCAATCATGTCGCGCTCCCAGGACGACTCCTAAAACATAGCAAGATTGCACCAGCGCGGCGGTTGGATGACAGTTTGAGGAATCGCTGCTTTGCGGCGCGAAGCCACGGGAGCTAGTGCAAGGCCCGTGCCGCAACCGTCACCCCTCGACTGGCTGGAAATCGCCAAAGATCCGTTCGTCCTGCTGGACTTCGAAGGGTCGCAAAAACTCTACCGGCATCCCCGCGAACTGATTGAGGCTCGCGACCATGCCGATGTGCTTCCGGCTCTCGAGCGCCTGCGGGGGCAAGATGCATTTGGCTTCCTCGCCTACGAGGCCGGGTTCGCGCTGGAGCCGGCGCTCGACGCTCCGACGTCGGAACCGGCTTTGCCCTTGCTCTGGTTCATGACGGGATGCCGATGCGAGCAGCCGCCTCCGCTCCCGGACCCGAACTCGGCGTGGGCCGGTGCGCCGGCCCCCGCGATCGACCGCGCCGCCTATCGGGCCGCGTTGAGGGATATCCACGAGCGCATCTTGGAGGGCGACCTTTACCAGGCGAATTTCACCTTTGCGGCCGAAGTTCGGACGCAAGGGCACCCGCTGGCCCTTTTTGCCCAGCTCCGCGAACGGGCGCAGGGCCGGTGGAGCGCAATCGTCCATACCGGGTCGCACTGGATCCTGTCCTTTTCCCCCGAACTGTTCTTCACGTGTGACGCGGGTCTGGTCACCTGCCGGCCGATGAAGGGTACGGCTGCGTCGGGTTCGGACGCAGAAAGTCTTCAGAACGACCCGAAGCAACGCGCCGAAAACCTGATGATCGTCGACCTCATAAGGAACGACCTTTCGCGGGTTGCCGCACCGGGCGGCGTGCAGGTGCCGGAGCTGTTCACGGTCGAGACCTTTCCGACCCTGTTGCAGATGACATCGACGGTGACCGCGAGGCTACGAAGCGGCCAAAGCGCGATCGACGTTCTGCGCGCAATCTTCCCCTGCGGATCGATTACCGGGGCGCCGAAAATCAACGCAATGCAAATCCTGAGTGACCTGGAGAGCGCCCCTCGGGGAATCTACACGGGATCGATCGGCGCGCTCTCCGCGGATGGGAACGGTGCATTCAACGTCGCAATTCGAACGCTCGTCCTGCCGGCCGAGAGCAACATCGCGCACATGGGCCTGGGGTCCGGGATCGTCGCCGACAGCCTCCCCGAGGACGAGTGGGACGAGTGCAAGCGCAAGGGCGCATTTGTCGCGACCCCCGTGGCCTTCACACTCATCGAGACCATGCGCGTCGATGCAGTAGGGACCCTGCCCGACCTGAAAGCCCATCTGGATCGCCTGGGCCGGAGCGCCGCCGACTTCGGCTTTGCGTTCGATCGCACTGCTGTCGAGGCCGACCTGCTTCGCCGTACCGACGGCCAAGGGCCCGGCCGTCTTCGGCTCGAACTTGCTCACGACGGGAGCTGGCTGACGCAAATGTCGGAAATTCCGCAATCTCCCGAGATCGCCGACATCGCGATCTGCCGCCATGCAGTGTTCCCCGAAGATTACCGTCTTCGCCACAAAACCAGCGATCGCGACTTCTACGACGCGCCGAGACGCGCCAGCGGTGCCTTCGAAATATTATTCACCGACCATGACGGCTATTTGACCGAAGGCAGTTTCACGAATCTGTTTGTCCAACGCGACGGCCGTCTGATCACTCCGCCGATCGGTCGGGGATTGCTGCCCGGGATCCTGCGGCAATCCCTTCTGAATTCGGGCGAAGCGGTAGAGGACGACCTGCGAGCGGAGGACCTCGCGGCGCACTTCTACATCGGCAATGCGGTGCGGGGCCTTATCCGTGGACGGCTGCGGTCCTAGCGCTCTGTTCTACGATCGAGAGAAAATTGCCCAGAAGGGCATGGCCGTGTTCGCTGGCAATGCTTTCAGGATGAAATTGCACCCCGTGAATCGGGCGGCGCCGATGCGCGATACCTTGCACGGTCTCGTCCTCGGCCCGGGCGGTCACACGCAAATCCTCCGGCAGCCCGCGCGGATCGACGATCAGCGAATGGTATCGCGTGGCGGCAATGGGTGAGGGAAGATCTGTAAATACACCACTGCGGTCATGGACGATAAGCGACGTCTTGCCGTGCACAACTTGCTCGGCCCGGGTGATTTGCGCTCCGAACTCGGCTGCGATGCATTGATGGCCAAGGCACACGCCGAGCAAAGGCTTGCGAGCGTCGAAACAGGCGCGGACCAATGCCATCGATTGCCCCGCATCGCGGGGATGTCCCGGTCCCGGTGAAATGACGAACCCATCGACGCTGCTCTGAACAGCGTCCTGCGGATCGATGCGGTCGGCGCGGACAACCAGAACTTCTGCGCCGAGTTCCTGAAAGTAGAGAACCAGGTTGAAGGTGAAGCTGTCGTAATTGTCGAGGAGGAGCAGGCGCATCGCTTAGCCGCCTACACCGCGGCCCGCGAAGCTTCCACCGATCAGCTCGAACCGGGGGTGTCGAGCGAATAGCCTTCCGAGCGCACGGTTCGGATCGGATCGGGATCATCGAGCGCGCCGCGCAGGCGGCGGATGTGCACGTCGACCGTGCGAAGCTCGACATCCTCGTTGTGGGTCCAAACCGAATCCAGCAATTGCTGGCGGGAGAAGACGCGCTCGGGATTGTGGAGGAAGTGGCGGAGCAAGCGATATTCCGTCGGACCAAGCGCGACCGGAACACCATCGCGAGTCACGCGATGGGCGGCCATGTCCATCTGAATCCCGCCATATTCCAATATCTCGGCGACCAGATTGGGACGCGATCGGCGGAGCAAGGCGGTGGCGCGGGCGACCAGCTCGCGTGGGCTGAAAGGTTTGGCGACATAATCGTCCGCGCCGATCTCAAGTCCGCGCACCCGGTCTTCTTCCTCGCCCTTCGCCGTAAGCATTATGATTGGCAAAGTTGCCGTGTCCGGCTTTCGCCGCAGGCGCCGGCAGACCTCAATCCCGCTCGTTTCCTCGATCATCCAGTCGAGGATCACGAGGTCGGGCTTGATCTCGTCGATCAAAATCAGGGCTTCTTCGCCATTGGGCGTGGTCGTGACGGTGAAGCCCTCACGCGAAAAGTGGAATTTAAGCAGGTCGGAAATCGCCCGATCATCTTCGACGACCAGCATCCGCTTTGGTGGGCTTCTCACCATTGCTACGTGCCGCTGGGCGTGAGTCTGTTCCGGTCGCCCATGTGTTGACCGGTCGCGGCGTAATAAACCATTTCGGCAATGTTTGTCGCATGGTCGCCGACGCGTTCCAGGTTCTTCGCAACGAATAAAAGATGCGCCGCCTGACCGATGTTGTGCGGGTTTTCCATCATGTGCGTCAGCAAGGTTCGAAAGATGGAATCGTAGAAGTCGTCGACCGCGGCGTCGCGCTCGCAGACATTCACGGCAACCTCCGCGTCACGCTGGACGAAGGCGTCGAGAACATCATGGACCATCCCCGTCGCGATCCGCGCCATCTCCGGAAGCAGCGACATCGGCTCGATCTTTCCTGCACCCTCCAGCAGCGGCACGCGCTTGGCGATGTTCTTAGCGTAGTCGCCGATGCGCTCGACCACGCCCGAAATCTTCAGCGCGGCGACGACATCGCGAAGGTCTCCGGCCATCGGCGCGCGCAACGCGATCAATTGCACCGCGCGGCGTTCCGTCTCGATCTCGAGCGCATCGAGTTTCTGATCGTTCTCGACCACCAGTAGCGCGCCTTCCAGGTCACGCTGAACAAGGCAGCGCATCGCCTCCCCGATCGCATGCTCGGCAAGGCCCCCCATCTGGCTGATCAGCGCGCGCAGCCGGTCGATGTCCTGATCGAACGCTTTGAGCGTATGTCCGCCGGTTGTCTGTTGCATCTTGCCTGCTCCGATCAGCCGTAGCGGCCGGTGATATAGTCCTGGGTGCGCTGCTCGCGCGGATTCGTGAATATCTCGCTGGTCTTCCCGTATTCGACCATCTCGCCAAGGTGGAAGAAAGCGGTGCGCTGCGAAACGCGAGCCGCCTGCTGCATGTTGTGCGTCACGATTGCGATCGCGTAGCGGCCTCGTAGCTCGTGAATGAGTTCTTCGATCTTGGCCGTCGCGATCGGGTCCAGCGCAGAGCAGGGTTCGTCCATAAGGATCACTTCGGGATCGACGGCAATTGCCCGCGCGATGCATAGCCGCTGCTGCTGGCCACCCGATAATGCGGTACCGGATTCCGTAAGCCGATCCTTCACCTCATCCCACAAGCCAGCACGTCTCAGCGATTTTTCGACGATTGCATTGAGTTCCAACTTCGATGTCGCGAGCCCATGAATGCGCGGCCCGTAGGCGACGTTCTCGAAAATTGATTTGGGGAAGGGATTTGGCTTCTGGAACACCATGCCGACGCGCGCGCGCAGTTGCACCACGTCCATCGCGGGTGAATTGATGTCTTCGTGGTCCAGCTCGATCTTTCCCGTTACCCGCGCCGTCGGAATGGTGTCATTCATGCGGTTGAGGCAGCGCAGAAACGTCGATTTTCCGCAGCCCGAGGGGCCAATGAAGGCCGTCACCCGATCATCGTGAATACTGATTGAAACGTCCTTGAGCGCCAGCTTGTCGGCATAGAAAACGCTGATCTTCTCGGCGCGCATCTTGGGATCGCGGTTCGGGTCTGGCTCACTGGCGGTCGTATTCACGTCCAGACCGGAATGCATGGAACGGGCCTGCGCGGGGATCGCGGGCTGCTCGTCCGCTTCCTTGACCGACGGCGTATCGAGGCGGCCCGGCTCATCATCGCCAACGCGAGTGATCGATTCCTCCCCCGCAGTGGATGGGCCGCGGTCGTGCACGTCCGCCGCAATTGCTGCGGACGGTGCGGGCACCGGTGTGGTGGCGTTCAAGGGCAGTTTCTCTTTCATCATCAGCCTACCAGCGGCGCTCGAACCGATTGCGAAGATAGATAGCGAGTCCATTCATAGCGAGCATGAACAGCAACAGGACGATGATGGCTGCGCTCGTCTTCTCGACAAAGCCGCGGCCAACCTCGTCGGACCACAGAAATATTTGAACCGGAAGCACGCTGGCCGGCTCGGTAATCCCGCCCGGCGGCGAGGCGATAAAGGCGCGCATTCCGATCATCAGCAGCGGCGCGGTTTCTCCCAGCGCCCTAGCCATCCCGATGATCGTGCCCGTCAGGATGCCGGGGAGCGCGAGCGGAAGTACGTGGTGAAACACGACTTGCATCTTCGACGCGCCGACTCCCAGCGCTGCGTCCCGGATCGAGGGCGGGACGGACTTGATTGCGTTACGGCCGGCGATGACGATGACCGGCATGGTCATCAGAGCGAGCGTCAGTCCGCCGACCAAAGGCGCCGATCGCGGCAGGTGCAGGAAGTTCAGGAACACGGCCAGTCCGAGCAGGCCGAAAATGATCGACGGCACAGCCGCAAGATTGTTGATCGATACCTCGATGACATCCGTCCAGCGATTGCGGGCCGCGAACTCCTCCAGATAGATGGCTGCAAGCACGCCGATCGGAAATGCGAGCACCATCGTTACGACGATGGTCAGGAAGCTGCCTTTCAAAGCGCCCCACACTCCAATGGCCGACGGATCCGTCGCATCGGACGCGGTGAGAAAATCAAAATTGAATGTTCGCCGCAACGCGTCCTTGCTCTTGAGCTGTGCAACCAATTGCTCGCTCGCGGCATCGCCGTCTCCCTTCGCCGCAACATCGATGCTGCTGGAGACTGGGAGCCACAAACTAGCGCGCCGTTCGAGCAAGCTTGAATCCTCGAGTAGGTTGCGGCCAAGACGCCGGGCCGCGGAGGCGCCGAACATCCGATCGGCGGCCGGACCATAGGCTTGCGCCGCCGACTTGAGGATGGCGCCCTCCAGATCCGCTCTTGCGATAAGCTGCGACGCGTCTGATCCGCGCAGCGCCGCAGGGTCCAGGAATAGGTCCGACTTGGGGAGGTCGAGCGGGACCGCCGCCTCGAACTGGGTAAAGCCACCGATTCCGCGATAGGTCATGGTGATCAGCAGAAATGCCAGGAACAGCATCGACAGGCTGACCGCGAACAAACCGGCAAAGCGAAAGCGCCGCTCGGCCGCATAGCGTTTGCGCACGAGTGCCTGCATCGACCCGTCGGTCCACCGGGAATGCGCTTGCGACGTTTTCGCCGTGCCCCCGGCATCGCGTAGCGGAGCGCTACTCATAGGCTTCGCGATATTTGCGAACGACCGTCAGCGCGATCAGGTTGAGGACTAGGGTGATCAGGAACAGCACCAGGCCCAATGCGAAGGCGGCAAGCGTCTTCGCGCTGTCGAATTCCTGATCGCCGGTCAGCAATTGGACAATCTGGGTCGTGACCGTGGTCACGCTTGCGAACGGATTGGCGGTCAAATTCGCGGCTAGGCCCGCCGCCATCACCACGATCATCGTCTCTCCGATGGCACGGCTGACTGCCAGCAATACGCCGCCGACGACCCCCGGAAGCGCTGCCGGCAGGACGACCTTGCGAATCGTTTCGGACTTGGTCGCGCCCATGGCCAGGCTGCCGTCGCGCATCGCCTGTGGCACCGCGGCGATTGAATCGTCGGCCATCGAGCTGATGAACGGGATGATCATGATCCCCATCACCAGTCCAGCCGCAAGCGCGCTCTCGCTGCTGGCCGAACTGATGCCGAGCGCAAGCCCGAGGTCCCGCACCGCCGGGGCGACGGTGAGCGCGGCGAAATAGCCATAGACCACGGTCGGGATGCCGGCGAGAATTTCCAGCATCGGTTTCAGCCACGTGCGCACGCGCGGATGCGCATATTGGGTGAGATAGATTGCGCTCATCAGGCCGAGAGGAATGGCAACGATCATCGCAATGATCGCGCCAATGAAGAACGTACCCCAGAACAAGGGGATCGATCCGAACGCCCCGGACGAGCCCGCCTGGTCGGCGCGGATGGCCGTTTGCGGACTCCATTGGGTGCCGAACAGGAAATCCGTAACCGGCACCATCCGGAAGAAACGGAGGCTTTCGAACATCAGCGACAGGACGATGCCCAAGGTCGTGAGGATCGCGATCAGCGACGCGGCAATCAGCAACGCCATCAACCAGCGCTCAACGCTCGTTCGGGCACGGAAGGCTGGCGAGACTCGCCGAACAGCAAACGCCGCCGCGCCAAGCGCAATCAAGACGGAAACCGCGATCCCGGCGACCGAATAGCGAGCCTCCGCTTCCTCGAAGCGCGGAGCGAGGGTGGTCGATTCCGGGTTGAAACCCACGTCGCGGTCGCCGTGCGCGATTTCGCGTGCTTCCGAAAGTATGGCGTCCCGCTGCATGTCGAAGTCCGGCAGCTTTAGTCCTTCGGGACTCGACAATACCGCCTGATCGACAAGTGATCCCTGGACCGGCACCCATGCCGCGAGGAACAAGAGTGCGGGAAGGACGACCCAGAGGACCGCATAGGAGCCGTGATACGTGGGTAAGGAGTGCAGTTTTGCGCCCCCGGCGCGGGCGGCCCTGGCGCGGCTAAATCCGAGCCAGCCCGCCACGCACGCAATCGCCAGGACGGCGGCGAGAGCAAGACCAAGGGTCATGGATTAGCGCCGCTTCCGGGCTTACTTGAGAGTAGCTGCGTCGAGCGGGGTCAAATCGGTCGCCTGTTTCGTTGCAGCGGCTGCATCGGCATCGGCGAGCGGCACGAGACCAAGCCGCTCCAGCGGACCGCCCTTGCCCCACACCTTGGCGAACGCTGCGATGAACTCGCGGATGCCGGGCTTGGCCTGCACGTGCTCGGCCTTGGTGTAGATGTAGAGCTTGCGGGCGCCGGGATAGCTGAGGTCGCTGATGGTGGCGGAAGTCGGCGCAATTCCGCCGATCGTCACCGCGCGCACCTTGTCGGTATTTTCCTCAAGGAAGCTGAACCCAAGAACACCGAGCGTGCCCGGATCGGCGGATACTTTCTGCACCAATAGATTGTCGTTCTCGCCCGCCTCAACAAAGGCGCCGTCTTCGCGCACCTTGGTGCAGATCGCCTTGTGCTTGTCGGCATCGCTGTCCTTCAGCGCCTTCATCGCCGGGTCCGTGTTGCAGCCCTTGTCGAGGATCAGCTCGGCAAGGCTGTCGCGCGTTCCGGATGTCGGTGGAGGGCCCAGGACGCGGATCGCCACCGCAGGCAGGGCAGGATTGACGTCCTTCCAGGTCTTGGCGGTGTTGGGCTTGCCGAACGGCGTGGCCGCAAGCGCTGCGTAGATATCGCGCACCGTCAGGTTGAGCGGCGCATCCCCCTTGGCCTGGATAAAGGTCAATCCATCGATGCCGATCGGCACTTCGATAATGGTTTTTGCGCCCGCCTTGGCGCAGGCTTCATACTCGCTCGCCTTCATCCGGCGCGAGGCGTTGACCATGTCGGGATGCGTCCCGCCGGTGCCGCCACAGAAAAGCTTGATCCCGGCCCCGGTACCCGTGGACTCGACGATCGCGCTGCTGCCCGCATGAGTCCGCTGAAAATCTTCCGCGACCGCCTTGCTGAACGGATAGACCGTCGACGATCCGACAATCTTGATTTGCGAAGAGCTGTTTCCGCCACCGCTCGAGCCGCTTCCACCGCACGCAGCAAGCAGTGCCGCCAGCGGCAGCACACCATAAAGGCTCTTCATAGCGCTAGTTCCTTCGGATCATCGATTGCCCAAACGCGATTACCAGCGGACTGTTACAGCGATGTTTCAGTTTCGTGACACAAATCGGACGGCGGTTCGCCTACCCGTCTGTCGGAAAACTCAAGCTGACGATGGTCCCAGCGCCGACTTCACTCTTTATGTCGAGCGTTCCGCGGTGGCGCTCCGCCACATGTTTCACGATCGCCAGGCCGAGCCCAGTCCCGCCAAAGTGCCGGCTGCGGCCAGCATCGATTCGGTAAAAGCGTTCCGTCAATCTGGGTAGATGCTCGCGCGGAATGCCCGGGCCCTCATCGCGAACGCTGATGGTGATCCACGATCGCGCCAAAGATGCTTTGACGAAGACGCCCGAGTGTTCGGGACCGCAACCATAGCGAATGGCGTTGCTCAGCAAATTGTCGATGACTTGCACCAGCTGGGCGGCATCTCCGCGGATCAGGGGAAGGCCAGGTTCGATGTCCATCTCGATCTGACAACGCGACGATTCGCGTAGCGCCGCCACGTTGCCGACCGCCGTTTCCACCACCTGCTCGATGGCGACCGGATCCGTTGGCACTGCAAAGCGGTCCGCCTGGATACGCGACAAGCTCATGAGATCTTCAATCAGGTGAAGCATGCGCTTGGCTTCGTCGAGCATGGTCGATGCAAATTTACGGCGGAGTTCGCTTGGCACCTCGCCTTCCTCGGCCAACGTCTCGGCATAGCCCGTGACCGTTGCGAGCGGCGTACGCAGCTCATGGCTTGCATTGGCGACGAAATCGACGCGCATCCGTTCGGCCGAAACGATCTCCGCGCGATCGAATAGCTGAACCAGAATGACCCGATCGCCAAGCTGGCGGACGCGCAAACTCCACGGCTGCTCGAGCCGCCCGATCCCCGTCACTTCGACATCGGCATCCCTGCCGCCAAGAATATGCTCGAGTGCCTGAGGGTGCCGAATCGCGAGCCGGACGTCGCGCCCCTCGAACGACGATCCAAGGATGGCCCGCGCTTCGTCGTTCGCCAACGTGACGACCGTGCCGACGATAATCATCGCCGGTTCCTGCAATGCGCTCAACAACCTGCTGGCGGTGACTTCGTTATCGACCATGCTGGATTGTAGCGCCTTTGTCTGAGGTCGCCACTGCCAGTTGAACTCGTCGATTAGAAATCGAGTTGTGCTCTGATGGCAGCGGTGTCGACTCCGAACTTTCGCTCGCTGGCCGGCTTGGTCGAACCCGGATCGATGGTCGCCGCGCGAGGCCCACCGGTAACCTGGACGTGCCCGTACTGGGCCATGAACCGGAGATAATCGACTGGATTCCAGATCAAACTTGCCTGATATCCAAGCTGCTTTCCGCCGTTGAGGTAGAATGGCGGAGCGGAGGTTGGTGACCCGGCGACGCGGTCGCGGAGTTCAAGATAATCGACCCGTCCGTTGACCTGGAATGCGCCCCAGCCGCCCTTCGTGAAAGGCCGCAGCACCTTCGTGCGATCCCAGCGCCCGCCCTTGTAGCCGCGGGTTTCGCCGGTGAGATAATAGCCGAGCTCAACATAGCCGCCGGTAAATGACGGATCGCCGGCCAATGCCACCGCCCCGGCGGGAATCGTGCGGTTGATGTCGGCGCGGCTGTTGACGCCGAGAATTTCGGCCGCGTCATAGGCGTCGCGCACCCAGACTTTCTGGGCCTCGGCCGCAACATGAAAGCTTTTCATGATCGCGCCGGCCTCGACGCCGACAACATCATCGCCTCGCGCCGCGACATTGCCGCTATCGACGAAGCGCTGGTCCGTTATCTGCGTCAGCGGCCGCGAACGATATTGGGCCGCCTGCGATTCGCGATTGTTCGTCCGATGCTGGAAATTTGCTCCCAAGTGGACCCGGGTGCTTCCCAGGGTCGGCGAATAAACTGCCCGCATCGAAGCTTGCCAGCCAGTTCGCGTGAAGCTTGCGTCGTTGATCGGCTGTCCGAAGATGCCGGCCTGGACCATATAGGAGTCCGACTTTTTGTCGGACAGAATGACGCCAACACCAAGCCGACGATTGTAGTTGAACCCATCGGTAATTGAGGCGCGCTCCAGGAACGATGTGAACCGCGAGCTGGTCATCGTTTCCAAGCTGGAGAAAGGATAGAAGTTGCCCACCTGGACGCTGAGCGGGGACTTCTTGAAGTCATAGGCGAGGATGATGTCCTCATAATCCACGCCGCCCTGGGCGAAGTTGAACTCCGCATTGTAGCGGAACCCGCCAGGAAGCGTGCCCTCGGCACCTAGGATGAGGCGACGGGCCCGGCCGTTGAAGCCGAGATTGCCATAGTTGAGCCCGCCAACGGTTCCGCGGCGCTCATCGCCATTGGGATAGCCGACGAAGCCCGCGTCGAATTGCATCAGGCCCTTGGGCTTGAAGCTGAAGCCGGCTTCCATGTCGTCAAATTGCGGCGCGCCTTTCCAGGTCGGCACCGTCTTGTTCATCTGAGTTTTCAGACCCTCGATCGCTTCCTGCAGCGCTTCGACCTGCGCCTGCAGCAGCTCCATCTTCGCCTGCGAATCGTCGATCGGCGCAGCAGCGGCGATGGCCTTGTCCGCGGTCGCGTCGGACGCGTCGGGCTGATCTTGAGCGGTTTGCGCCAGTGCCGGAGCGGCATAAGCGAACGTCGCACCGCACAGGAGCGCGGCCATAACAGTCTTGCGAATCATCATATTCCCTTTTCCCCCATCTCTCGTTCGAGAGACTGGCGCCCGGCCCCCGGCCGGGCACCTGTTTGTGGTGTTGTTATGCCGATTACTTGAGGCTGGCGAGATTTAGCGGAGCGAGGCTGCGCGCGGCCATCTGGCTGCGCGCGCGAACCGGGTTGGGAGCGGCAATCAGCCCGGACTTGAGCAAATAGCCATTCGGCCCGAACGCGCTTTCCTTAGTGAACTCCGCAACGAAGGCGCGGACGGCCGGGATCGCGCCGACGTGGGCATTCTTCACGTAAACGTAGAGCGGCCTTGCGCCCGGATATTTGAACTGGCTGATCGACTGGTAGCTCGGCGCAACGCCGTTGATCGACAGACCCTTCAGCTTGTCGGCATTCTCCTCGAGATAGGAATAGCCGAACACGCCGATCGTGCCGGGATTGGCTGCGAGCTTCTGGACGATCAGATTGTCGTTCTCGCCCGTCTCGATATAGGCGCCGTCCGTCCGCACACCGGTGCAGATCGCCTTGAACTTCGCTTCGTCAGCCTTCTTGAGCGATGCCATCCCGGCATTCGCTTCGCAAGGCGGAGTCATGATCAATTCGCCGAGCGCATCGCGCGTGCCGCTGGTCGTGGGCGGGCCGTAGACGCGGATCGGGAGAGCCGGCAGCCTGGCGTTGACGTCCTTCCAGGTCTTCGCGCGGTTGGGCTTGCCAAAGGGAGTCTTGGCGATCGCGAGGTAGATGTCGCGCTGCGTCATCCCAGAGATTGACGTGCCCTTCGAGGTGGCGAAGGCGACTCCGTCGAGGCCGACCTGGATCTCGGTGATCTGGGTCACGCCGTTGGAAGCGCAGAGCTTGGCTTCCGAGGCCTTCATTCGGCGCGAGGCATTTTCGATGTCCGGGAATCGCTCTCCGACGCCAGCGCAGAACAGCTTCATGCCCGCACCCGTGCCGGTAGATTCGATGATTGGCGTTCCGAGCCGCGGATTGGCGCGGGCGACCCGCTCCGCCACGACCTTGGCGAACGGATAGACGGTCGAAGAGCCGACCGCGCGCATGTGCGTGCGCGCATCGGCCGCGGAAGCGAAGGCCACTGCCGTCAGCAGCGCGGTCGCGTAGCGATATTTCATCTGTCTTTACCCCAAAGCTCATTGGGCTGCGCTCACCGCCGCCCCACGAATCGGACTCTAAGGTCGGACTGCTACGCGCACGTGACGGGAGTGTTACGAATTGGAGACAGTGGTTGTGGCGTCACTGCGACCAAAGTCGGCTGCGGCAACGTCTTGGCCCTGATCGATAATCGCACGGCGGATGTCGCGCGTGCGGCTGAACCAGTCGAACAA
>JBDSZD010000213.1:0-6290 GCA_039925325.1 Sphingomicrobium sp. | reverse complement strand
GAAAGCGCCATTGCCCGAGACTCGCGCAAGCCAAGCAGGCCGAACTCGCCAAGCAATTGCTCCAGTCGAGCGCGTCGCGCGCCGCGATCCGGTTCGGCGACTTCGAGGACCGCGAGGATATTCTCTTCGACCGTCATGCCGCGGAAGATCGAGGTTTCCTGCGGGAGATAGCCAAGGCCGAGGATCGCGCGGCGATACATCGGCAAATCAGTGATGTCCTGCTCGTCCAGAAATATCCGGCCGCTGTCCGGCTTGACCAGGCCCATCACGGAATAGAAACAGGTCGTCTTGCCGGCGCCGTTGGGACCGAGCAGCCCGACCACTTCGCCCCTCGAAACCGTCAGCGACACGTCGTGGAGCACGGCGCGGCGGTCGTACGCCTTGGCGATCGATCGGACGGCGAGGCCGCGGGTGGCGGTTGGGACGTCCGTTAACGGCTCCGCAAAGGCTTCCGCGAGGTTCACGCGCAGCTTAGCGACTGCGCTTCGGGACGGTGAAGCGCCCGGTCACGCGGCCACCGCTTTGTCCGATCCCGGCTCCGCCACCGTCAATCACGGCGCGGCCCGTCGTGAGATCGATGACCAGCCGCGACCCGTTGACCTGCGATCCGCTTCGGTTGAGCTGGACTGCACCAATCAGTGTGATGAGCTTGCGATCGAGGTCGTAGATACCGAAATCGCCGCGAGCCGTTTCGCTCGGGCTTTTTACGATGACGCCGCCGCTCGCATCGAGGCGACGGATCTGCACGCCGCCGCTGCTCGAGTAAGCGACGGTCAGGCGTTCCGTGTCGAGCGTCAATGTTGCCTGGGTCACATGGACCTTGCCCGCAAAGATCGCGCGGTCGGCCCGCTCTTGCACCTCGATGCGGTCGGCGCTGACGTCGATGGGCGCATCGCTGTCATGCCCCTTGAGTGCCGAGACCGGCTGGTTGCTCTGCGCGTAGACGGCAGAGCCTAGTGCCCCTGCAGCCGAGATCATAAGGATGAGCATCTTGCGCATGGTCATCATCTGACCGCGCCCTGCACGATTTTCAAGCGGACGCCCCCATCAAGCACGACTTTGCGTTCGTTGAGGTCCGCGCGCATCCGGCCGGCGGTGAACTGACCGAGCTTCATCTGCCCCTCCACGCGCCCGCTGCTGGTGACCTGCTGCCGCTTTAGATCGACGTTGACGTCCCGGGTTTCGAGCCGATAGCCCTCGGGCCCGATTACCCGCACGGGACCAGCGACAGCTACCTTTTGCTCGTCGAGATTGTACCGGCCCTGGTTGGCGGCGATCGTCACAGGGCCCTGCGCGAGGCCAAGGCGGGCGAGCATGTCGCGCAGATCGACGATCGGAACGCTTGAGCTGCGCTGCACCGCTTGCTGGGCCGTAATCGCGAACTTCTGACCGCGATTGTCCTCCCCCACATATCGGGCCGATTCGACGCGCATGCGTTCGGGTGCGTTCTCGACTTTTTTCTTGTCGAGGATGAAGCTGATGTCCCCCCTCTGGTCGAGCGGGGCAAGCGCCAGGAACGCCACAAGGACGCCGACGCTGCACGGAAGCGCGACTTTGGCGAACCGAACGAGCCGGTCGTGCCTGCTGCCGGGGACCGCCCAGTTTTGCCGAAATGCGCGCTCGCGTGATGCTGCTTCAGACAATCTGCGGCTCACCCGTCATGAGCGAAAATGTCCTGTTCGGGCCAGCCCGCGAGGTCCAGCATTGCTCGCGTCGGGAGAAAGTCGAAGCAGGCCTGGGCGAGCTCGACCCGTTGTTCGCGGACAAGCCGTTCGTCGAGCTTCTGCTTGAGCGCATGCAGATAGCGGACATCGCTCGCGGCATATTCCTGCTGCGCATCCATGAGTTCCGGAGCGCCCCAATCGCTGGTCTGCTGTTGTTTGGAGATTTCCACCCCAAGCAATTCGCGGACCAAATCCTTGAGCCCATGCCGGTCGGTATAGGTCCGCACCAACCTTGAAGCCGTGCGCGTGCAATATAGCGGGGCGGCCATGAAACCGAGGTAGGCCCGGATGATTCCGATATCGAAGCGCGCGAAATGATAGAGTTTGAGGCGGTCGGGATCGGCCAGAAGGGCCTTCAAATTGGGCGCGTCGAACCGACTGGTCTGCGCAAAGCGAACGAGATGCTCATCTCCCTTGCCGTCGGATAATTGCACGAGGCACAGACGGTCGCGGCCGGCGACGAGACCCATCGCTTCCGTGTCGACCGCAATCGGTCCGGCGGCGAATTGCACGTCGGCGGGCAGGTCTTCTTCATGAAAGTGGATCGCCATGCGCGCGCCTTCTATCGGAGGATTTCGAGTGACATTTGCCTAACCTAGTCGCTCTAACGGCCTCCTTGCCACCCCCGGCACATGGAATCACTAGAGCGACTCCTATTTTTCCTGTAGGCGGTGAACGGTGCGTGAGCAGATTCGCGCCGCGACCGGTTGCGCCCATGGCCCAGCGCGTTGGTTATTTTGGGATTGCGGGCACAAGGAAGTTTTACGGGCATGGGTTTCGACAGAGGGCGCAAAGGCGATCGCGGCGGTCGTGGCAGGGACAAGCGCGACGGTGCTTTTGGCGGTGAGGAAAGCAATTTCAGTAGCGACCGTGGCGGCTTCGGCGACCGCGGTGGATTCGGCGGCGGCGCGGGAGCCGGTGCTGGTCGCGGCGGCGGTTTTGGTGACCGCGGCGGCTTCGGCGGCGGCGGCGGTGCCGGAGGCGGTGGATTCCGTGGCGGCGGTGCGGGCGGCGGCGGCTTTCGTCCCGGCGGCGGCGGCGGTGCTGGCGGTGGAATGCCTCCCCAGGTCGTCGGCGAAGGCAAGGGCGTCGTAAAATTCTTCAACCCGCAAAAGGGCTTCGGCTTCATTGTGCGCGAAGACGGCGGCGAAGATGTGTTCGTTCACATTTCGGCGGTTGAACAGGCCGGTCTGACCGATCTTGCCGATGGCCAGCCGCTCGAGTTCACGTTGGTGGATCGCGGCGGACGGGTTTCGGCGACGAACCTGCGGATCGACGGCGAACCGATGGTGGTCGAACGGAGCGGCGCTCCGGCACCGCGTGAGGGTGGCGTCGGCGGGGGTGCCGGCGGCCCGCAGCGTCAGCTGACGGGTGAAAAAGCCAGCGGCACGGTCAAGTTCTTCAACGCGATGAAAGGCTTCGGCTTCATTCAGCGCGATGACGGACAGCCCGATGCATTCGTGCACATTTCAGCCGTTGAACGCGCCGGAATGCCGACTCTTAACGAAGGCGACCGGTTGGAGTTCGAGATCGAAGTCGATCGCCGCGGCAAATATGCAGCAGTGAACCTGAGCCCGCCTCAGAGCTAACCCCTGCTCAAACGTTTGAGCGGACTTGCAATCGTAAAGCGCCTGCCGACATGCTCGGCGGGCGCTTTTATTTGGGGCGTCCAGGAACTGACGTGTGGAATGTCTGCTATGGATGGAAAGCGGACATTCCGCGTTCAGGAGAAATTGGGGAGCGCCCCTTCGAAACAAAGAGTCGCTGCAACCAAATGCAGTACCCCGCTACGGCCGCTGGCAGACACCTCTCCCTAACGATAGTCCAGCCCAGCAGTGCTCCGAAAATCGGAAACTGCAGTAGGGCAGCACCCATCGAGTTCACTCCGATGCCGCCATCGATCAAGTCAGCAGCATCGGTATAGGAAACAAGGCTCGCGCCGCGATGTAGTCGCCGTGTCCAGCTCCGGCCGATATGGCTGCTGCCAGATGAGCCGGAAGCGTCACCGACAAGCCCATTGCGGCTCCGTACAGAACCGATCTTAAGGCAGATCTCGAAGCGTCTCTGACTCGCCGCAGCTCATAGGCACACTCCACTGTCGACTTGCCGACGTGTCAACGTCTGTAATGGGTGAAAAAGCGTACATTACACCTGCGGCGGGTCCTGGTTGCGCTCGGCCGATTGCCACCAAGCTGCCTCCCATTCGCCTTGCGAGATTTCTGCACCGGCCGGGTTGTACACCCGTACACTTTCCGCACCTTGGTCCAGCATTTTGGAAGCAGCTCGCGCCGCATCCTCCAAGGTCGACTTGAAAGTATCGACCGACCCATTGCCAATGCCCGTGATTTTGTAACTCATTGGCGCACACCAACCCGTCGAGGCCACCGTGTCAATGTCCGCAATGGGTGGAAAACAGACATTAAGGCGCTACCATACACGCCGTGAACACAACGGCCCGCCTTCTTGCTGCAATCTGTCTCGTACTCCAACTAGCAGCATGCGGCGAGCATCTTGGCGACTACTCCGTCGAGACCGTTAAGCTGGTAACTGACACATCCATCCCCGCGGAACATCGACCGTCGCCGACCTACGGTGAATATCTCGAAATCCAACTCGCCTCGCAGACGAACCTCGTGGAGATCGGCGACAAGCTCGATGGGGTCTACGTCGATGCAGATTCCTGTCCGCTACACGATCCCAACGGCTTCATCGCGTTCGGCCCGTTCGGCGACGATGGACAGGACTTGGGTGTCCCTTCGGCTGCGCCTGCTCTCCGGGTTCACCGAGACGGCCGATCCCGGTATCGGATTTTCCTAGCCGTTGGCTACCGTGGTCGACCAGCTACAAAACCCGGTCAAATTGAGCTCCCTACATATGACCTGCGCAATGCCAATCGTGATGTTTGTCTGAGACTTTCCGCTCCGGGGTATAACCTGATCAAGTCGCGCTCCGACACCATAAGGGTACCGGTCAGCGTGATCGCGGCAGCCCTGAAACAGGGTGGTTTTACAGCGCAGCGCAGTTCGTCCTGAATGTCGGCTTTGGGGTCGAAATCGGACGCGCGTTCAACTCCAGGTACTTCCGTCTAGCTGACCATCCGCAGCAGCGTCTCAACGTGGTCCGCCTCCGCCGCCGGCTTGTCCGTGCGGATTCGACTCACTCGCGGGAAGCGCATCGCGAGGCCCGATTTGTGGCGTTTGCTGAGGTGGACCGAATCGAACGCGACCTCGAACACCAGGGTCTTCTCCACTTCACGAACGGGGCCGAACCGCTGGACAGTGTGGCCACGTACCCAGCGGTCGATCCACTTCAACTCCTCGTCCGTGAACCCGAAATAGGCTTTGCCGACGGGCAGCAGTTCGCCGTCCTCGGCCCAGCATCCGAACGTATAATCGCTGTAATAGCTTGAGCGCTTTCCCGATCCGCGCTGGGCGTACATCAGCACGCAGTCCGCGGTGAGCGGATCGCGTTTCCACTTGTACCACAAACCCGTCCGCCGTCCAGCGACATAGGGGCTATCACGGCGCTTGAGCATGATCCCTTCGATGCTCGCATCGCGCGACTGGCCGCGAAGCTCTTCCAGCTCTTCGAAACTGTCGGCTTCAATCAGCTGGGAAAGATCGAATCGGTCGGGATCGAGCTCGCTCATCAGCGACTGCAGCCGTTGTCGCCGCTGCGTCCATTCGTATTCGCGCAGATCTTCGTCACCGTCGAACAGGATATCGTAGAGACGGACGAAGGCCGGATAGTCCTGCCGCATTTTTGCGCTGACCATTTTGCGGCCGAGCCTTTGCTGCAACGCATTGAAGCTTGCAGCCCCGCCCCCGTGATTGTCGCTTCCTTGGTCGGTGCCGCGCACGAGCAATTCTCCATCCAGGACCCCTGGACGACGGAACGCCTCGGCAATGTCCGGGAAGCTGCCCGAAATATCGTCGCCTGTGCGACTGTAGAGGCGGGTTTCGCCGCCCGCATGGACGAGCTGGACGCGGATCCCATCCCATTTCCACTCGGCGGCATAGTCGTCCAGCGAGAGCAGCCGGTTTTCCAGGGGATGCGCCAGCATGAATGGCCGGAATACGGGCACGTCGCGCACGATCGGTTGGCTCGAGCGCCCTTCGGCCCAGTCGAACAATTCCGCAAATGGCGGGCGCAACCCATGCCACACCTCTTCGACCGCTTCGACTTGAAGTCCGAACGCGTCGGCCAGCGCCTGCTTGGCCAATCGCGCATTGATGCCGACGCGCAACCCACCGGTTGCCAGCTTGAGCAATGCAAAGCGTCCGGACGCGTCGAGATGGTCGAGCATGGACGCAAGTACGCGGGGCGCGTCCATTCGGCTCGCCGAGCGGAGGCGCTCGACCGCCTCTGAGATGCTGATCGTGCCGTCGTCCAACTCAGGCGGTTCGCCGTCCGGTACCGGCCACAGCAGAGCCACGGTCTCCGCCATGTCGCCGACATAGTCGCGGCACATGTAGAGCAGCACCGGATCGACCCGATCCTCCGCGATTGCCCGTACCGCGGCATGTTTGACGGTCGGGATGTCGAGGCATCCGGTGAGCGCGGCCA
>JBDSZD010000212.1:0-9874 GCA_039925325.1 Sphingomicrobium sp. | reverse complement strand
TGGCGGAGAGGGTGGGATTCGAACCCACGGTACGGTTGCCCGCACGCCGCATTTCGAGTGCGGTGCTTTCGACCACTCAGCCACCTCTCCGCGAGGGCGGGAATTGCGGGCTCGGCGCCCGGCTCCGGTCGGGTGGCGCCTCTAGCAGCGGGCTTCCAGCTTGCCTAGCCCGCTCTTGCCTCGTGGCCCCGATGCACTAGATTGCAGCCATGATCGCTTCCGAACGTTCCGGCCCAATGGCCCCCGCCGCTCCATCGTTGAACATCCCGAGCGCTCGGTTCGGCATCGGCGAGCTGGTCCGCCATCGGCTGCTCGACTTTCGCGGCGTCATTTTCGACGTCGATCCGACCTTCTCCAACACCGACGAATGGTATGACGCAATTCCCGAAGGCATGCGCCCGGCCAAGGACCAGCCATTTTACCATTTGCTCGCGGACAATGCCGAGCAAAGCTATATCGCCTACGTCAGCCAGCAAAATCTGGTCCGCGACGACAGCGACGAACCGATCGACCATCCGGCCGTGGGCAGCATGTTCGACGGCTTTGACGACGGCCGGTACCTGCTCCGACCGGAGCGTCGGCACTAGTCGGCCGTGAGGTTGACAGCATCGGAGTGCTGCCATAGTCGGCACGCTTTCCGCGCGTAGCTTTGGCTTTCGCGCCACTACGCGCGCGGAAAGCTGGATTCGAAAAGAAGAGACAAGCCAATGTTCGCAGTCGTGCGCACGGGCGGCAAGCAGTATCGCGTCGCCGCCGGAGACAAGATCGTCGTTGAGAAACTGGACGGGGAAGCCGGCCAGAGGATCGACATTACCGACGTCCTGCTGGCAGGCGAAGGGTCGGAGCTGCGTTCGGTCGAAGGTCTGATCGTCGGCGCGGAAATCGTCGCCCAGGCGAAGGCCGACAAGGTCACCGTCTTCAAAAAGCGCCGGCGCCACAATTATCGCCGCAAGAAGGGCCATCGCCAGCAGCACACGATCCTGAGGATCGTGTCGATCGGCGATAACAAGGAAGACAAGAAGCCCAAGGCCGCTGCAAAGCCTGTCCCGAGCAAGGCCGAGGGGGCGCCCAAGGCCGAAACGGCTCCGGTCGCCGCGGCCGATGCGCCCGCGGACGTGTCCGTGACACCGACCGAGAATCCCGCGCCGAAGCCGAAGAAGGCTCCGAAGGCCGAAACCGGCTCGACGAAGAAGGCTGCTCCTGCTAAGGGCGCGCCCAAGAAAGCTCCGAAGGCAAAGTAATCTACCATGGCACATAAGAAAGCAGGCGGCTCGTCCCGCAACGGTCGCGACTCTGAGTCGAAGCGCCTCGGCGTGAAGCTGTTCGGCGGCCAAACCGCGCGCGCCGGCAACATCATCGTGCGTCAACGCGGCACCAAATGGCACCCGGGCAGCAATGTCGGCCTTGGCAAGGACCATACTTTGTTCGCGCTTACCGACGGCTGCGTAACCTTCCGCGACGGCAAGCTTGGCCGCAAGTACGTGCACATTATGCCGGCGGCAGCAGCGGAAGCAGCAAAATAGGAACGGTCGTAAAAGGTCCGTTCCCACGAGGGGGCGGCCCGGACGAGATCTGAAAAGATCGAGACCATCAGGGAGAAGAGGGAAGCCCCCGCAAGGGGGCTTTTTTCTTGCCCTGAGCAAATGAAGCCCAAGCCCATCTTCTCCCGGAATTGTCACCAAGCGGCGCTATCGGCCGCGCGGAGGAGAAGGATCATGTTCGCAAGGACTCCAAGGCTGCTGCTTCGTCCAGGCTGGGCGGAGGATGCTCCGGCGCTCGCGTCGGCGCTCGCGGATCCGATGATCTGCCGCAATCTCTCGGCCGTGCCCTGGCCTTACGGGCTCAGCGACGCGCAAGCCTGGCTTGCGCGTCCCCGCGATCCGCTGCTGCCCTCACTGCTCGCCTTCGAACGCACCAAAGGAGCGCCGCGCCTGGTCGGCGGCGCCAGTCTTGGGCGGCGGCCCTCGGGTGCGGTCGAGCTTGGCTATTGGATCGCCCGCGACCAATGGAACCGCGGCCTTGCGAGCGAAGCTGCGTCCGCAATGCTCGAAATCGCGCGGGCGCTGGGTATCCCCCAGATCGAAGCCTCGCATTATCTCGACAACCCGGCCTCGGCACGGGTGCTGGAGAAGCTGGGGTTCGTCCCCACGGGCATCACGACGATGCGGATGAGTTGCGCGCGCGCCAGGGAAGCTCCGGTCCGCCTGGTCCGCCTCCGGCTTCAAGCGGATGAAGCCGAACTCGAGCCCCTTGCCGCCTGAAATCGCCCCTCCCCCTCAAGGGAGGGGCGGCATAGCCGGGTGCGCAATGGTGGCAATCCGCACCAAGCGCGCCTAACTCGCGCCCATGCATTTCCTCGACCAGGCCAAGATATTCATCCGCTCGGGCGCCGGCGGCCCGGGCGCCGTCAGCTTCCGCCGTGAAAAGTTCGTCGAATATGGCGGCCCCGACGGCGGCGAAGGGGGCAAGGGCGGCGACGTCATCTTCGAAGCGGTTCCGGGCCTCAATACTTTGATCGACTTCCGCTACACGCAGCATTTCCGCGCGCCGCGCGGCACCGGCGGCTCGGGCTCCAACCGCACCGGCGGCGGCGGAGACGATCTCGTCATCAAGGTTCCGGTTGGGACTCAGGTGCTTGCCGACGACGATGAACGCAGTCTGCTCGCCGACCTGACGGAAGTCGGCCAGCGAATCGTGTTTTTGAAAGGCGGCGACGGCGGCCGCGGCAATGCCAGCTACAAGACCTCAACCAACCGCGCGCCGCGTCAGCACGGCACAGGCTGGCCAGGAGAGGAAATGTGGGTGTGGCTGCGTCTGAAGCTGCTTGCGGATGTCGGCCTGGTCGGACTTCCGAACGCGGGCAAGTCCACCTTCCTCAACGCCACCACCAATGCCGCGGCCAAGGTCGGCGAATATCCCTTCACCACGCTCCGCCCGCAGCTCGGGGTGGTCCGGCACAAGGGCCGTGAATTCGTGCTTGCCGACATCCCCGGACTGATCGAGGGCGCGGCCGAGGGCGCGGGCATCGGCGATCGTTTCCTCGGCCATGTCGAGCGATGCCGCGTTCTGCTGCATTTGGTCGATGTCGTTGGTGAAAACCCTGTCGAAGCCTGGGAAGTCGTGCGCGGTGAACTCGACGCGTACGGCGCGGGTCTTGAACACAAGCCCGAAGTGATCGCGCTGAGCCGAAGCGACCTTGCCGAACCGAAACAGGCCGCGAAGACCAAGCGAGCCTTGGCCAAGGTGGCGGGGGTCGAGCCTGTACTGATCTGCGCGCCGACCGGCGATGGCGTCGAAGCCCTGCTCGACCAGATCGTTGAAAAGCTCGGCATCGCTCCAGTCGCAAAGCACGAAGCGCCCGTCGAAAAAACATGGTCCCCGCTATGAAGCTGGCGGTCACCGGCGCGACCGGATTCATCGGCTCCCGGCTGATCGAGCGCCTCGCCGGAACCGGCCACAGCTGCCGCGCCCTCACTCGCAGACCCATGCCGCCGCGGCCGAACGTCACCTGGGTGGAAGGCGCACTCGATCGACCCGACACATTGGCCGCTTTGGTCGAAGGCGCGGACGCGGTGATCCACATTGCAGGCCTGCTCCACGGCCGTACTGCCGCACAGTTCGACGCCGTCAACGTCGCCGGAACGCGCGCAATGGTCGATGCGAGCCGCGCCGCCGGAGTTCGGCGCTTCGTCCACCTCTCCTCGCTCGCCGCCCGCCATCCTGAAATCTCGCTGTACGGCGCAACGAAAGCGAAGTCCGAGGACGTAGTTAGTCCGTCCGGTCTCGATTTTGCGATCGTCCGCCCGCCGGCGGTTTATGGACCCGGCGACCGCGAAACGCTCGACCTGTTCCGGATGGCTAAATATGGTTTGGTGCCGATGCCCTCCGAAGGTCGCCTCTCACTCATCCACGCCGACGATCTGGTGGACCTGCTGATCGCTCTCACCGAGCCCAGCGCACCGTCGTCGCTGATCGTGGAGCCTGACGACGGTCGGCCGACGAGCCAACGGGAGTTCGCCCACGCACTCGGCCAAGCGGTCGGTCGCCGTATTCGACCGGTTCTCGTGCCGAATATCGCGATGCAGGTCGGCGCGGTGATTGATGGCCTAGTCCGTCGCGAAAGAGCCACGCTCACGCCTGATCGCGCCTCTTATTTCGCGCATGAAGACTGGTCGGCCGATCCATCACGCGGCGTTCCCCCGCAGCTGTGGCAACCCCGTATACCCGCCGAGCAGGGGCTCGCAGCCACCGCCGCCTGGTACCGCAAAGAGGGCTGGCTTTGACGAGATGCGCCACTTTTGCGCCCCATATCGTTGCGAAAGGGTGCCCCTCTCTCTAGACGAACAGCCATGACCGACCGCACGCAGACCTTCCTGAAAATTACCGCCGTCATCGATACCTTTAACAAAAAGGGCGTCGAGGTGAGCGAAAGCACGCGCTTTGCCCAGGATCTTGAGTGGGACAGCCTCACCGTGCTCGATTTCGTCGCCAACATTGAAGACGAGTTCGACATCCTCATCAGCATGAACCTGCAGGCCGAAATCGAAACCGTCGGCCAGCTCGTCGACGCGGTGGACAAGCTCGTCGAGGGTCCGTGATCGACCTTTTTTCCAAATTCGACCCGCTGATCGAGCAGCGCCGCGCACTGCTGGAAACGGGTCTCACTGACCCGTTCGACCTGACCATGGAGCGGGTCGAAAGCCCCACCATCGCCATTTGCAATGGACGCCGAACGATCCTGCTCGGCACTTACAATTATATGGGCATGACGTTCGACGCGGACGTGATTGCGGCGGGCAAGACGGCGCTCGACGAATATGGCTCCGGTACGACCGGCAGCCGGGTGCTCAACGGCACCTATCAGGGCCACCGCGAATGCGAGGCGGCGCTGCGTGAATTCTACGCCATGGATCATGCGATGGTATTCTCGACCGGCTATCAGGCCAATCTCGGGATCATTTCGACGCTTGCTGGCAAGGAGGACTATATCGTCCTCGACATCGACAGCCATGCATCGATTTACGACGGCTGCGCGCTCGGCAATGCGCAGATCGTCCCGTTCCGCCACAATGACGTCGATGCGCTTGAGAAACGCCTGAAGCGCATCCCCGAAGGCGCGGGCAAACTGGTCGTGCTCGAAGGCGTCTATTCAATGCTCGGCGACATCGCGCCGCTCAAGGAAATGGTCGCGGTCTCCAAGGCCAATGGCGCGATGGTCCTGGTCGATGAAGCGCACTCGATGGGCTTCATCGGCGAAAATGGCCGCGGTGTGGCCGAGGCCCAAGGCGTCATCGACGATGTCGACTTCATCATCGGCACCTTTTCCAAGTCAGTCGGCACCGTTGGCGGCTTTTGCGTCTCGAATCATCCCAAGTTCGAGATATTGCGCCTGGTCTGCCGCCCCTATGTCTTCACCGCCTCGCTGCCGCCTTCGGTCGTGGCCACCGCAGCGACCTCGATCCGCAAGCTGATGCACGGCGCGGACAAGCGCGCGCATTTGTGGGACAACAGCAAGACCCTGCACGCCGGCCTTAAGCAGCTCGGCTTCACGCTTGGCACCGACGAGCCCCAATCCGCGATCATCGCGGTGATCATGCCGGACCTGGAGACCGGTGCCGCCATGTGGGAGGCGCTGCTCAAGGGCGGCCTTTACGTGAACCTCGCCCGTCCCCCGGCCACGCCGCAAGGGATGACACTGCTCCGCTGCTCGCTGTGCGCCGAGCATTCGGCCGCGCAAGTCGAGGAGATTCTCGGCATATTCACCATGGCCGGTCGTGCGGTCGGGTGCATCGATTGAGTTCGGACTTCCGTCCAGCACTCGACAGTCCTAAGTTGATCGCATGACGCCTGCTAGCGACACCCCACAGTTCGACTGGCGTCGCGGAGGCGCAGCCGCGGCGGCGCTCCTCGCAATGCTCGTGCTGCTTGGCATGGTGTTCCTTGTCACTTTTTCAAACGAGGCGCGCGAAGATGCCCTCCGTGCGGAACGGCGAGCTTATGACGTGGCCTTGCTGGTTCGCAGCGTGGACGCCAGTATTTCCCGTTCCGAAGCCGCGCTCGGCCGCTTTGTCCTCGACGAACGCGTCGATACCAGCGGAAACATCTATTACAGCCAATGGCGGCTGGCCGAGTACCAGATGGGCCAAATGGCGCGGCTTCTTCGTCGTGATGATGAGCAGCAGCAACGCTTGTCGGAACTTCAGCGGCTATTCGCCCGGCGCGGCACCGAGTTTGCAGGCGCAGCGAGAGCAGCCGGGGCAAAGCAGGGCCAGGTCGGACCGACTCTATATTATTTTGCTTCCCAGTCTAAGACCGGCGGTGAACTCAGCAAGAAGCTCGACGAAATTGCCTCGGCCGAACGCTCGGCCCTGCGCGAGCGCATTCAGCAAAGCCGATTGTTCTCCGCCGAGGCCGACCGGCTGACCGATTATCTCAGCTGGCTCGGGCTGATTGTCGGAGCCGGCGCAGTCTTTCTCGGCGCCGTCGCTGTGCAGGCGCTGCGGCAGAATGCTGCCGCCAGCCGGCAGGCTGAAACCGAGGCGGTCCGGGCCGAAGCGTTGGAACAAGCCGTCTTCGATCGCACGCGCGAACTGCAAGAGGCCAACGAGGCACTGCGGGCCGAAGCCGTGGAGCGCGAAGCGGCAGAAGCGCAATTGCGCCAGGTCCAAAAGATGGAGGCGGTGGGCCAGCTGACGGGCGGGATCGCTCATGATTTCAACAATATGCTCGCGGTCGTGGTCGGCGGGATCGATCTCGCCCGCCGCCGTTTGAACGGCCCGCGGCGCGAAGTGATGATTCACCTGACAAACGCGATGGAGGGCGCGACCCGGGCCGCAGCGCTCACGCGGCGTTTGCTATCCTTCGCCCGCTCGGAGCCCTTGCTGCCGGAGCGCGTCGACAGTTCGGAACTGGTGGCCGGCATGTCCGACCTGCTCGACCGCACGATCGGCGAGCGTATCCATGTCGAGGTCGACGTCGCACCCCCGCCCGGCGCCTGGCCGACCTATGTCGATCCGCACCAGCTGGAAAATGCGATAGTCAACCTCGCGGTCAATGCGCGCGACGCGATGGATGGAGTGGGCACGATGCGGATTTCGACCGCGAACGTAACCCTCGGACCCAATGAGGTGGGCGACATCCAGGCCGGCGACTATGTCCGCATCAGCGTCAGCGATAGCGGCTGCGGCATGACGCCGGAAGTGATCGAACGCGCGTTCGAACCCTTCTTCACGACCAAGCCAGTGGGCAAGGGAACCGGCCTCGGTCTCAGCCAGATTTTCGGCTTTGCCCACCAGTCGAGCGGCGAGGTCGGCATTGAAAGCGAGGTTGGCAAAGGCACGACCGTTTCCATCTATTTGCCCCGCACCGACGCTGCGGTTCCGGTGAGGCTCGCCGCTGCACAGCAACGTCCGGATTCCGATGTTCGTGTGACTGGCGCGCGCATCCTGCTTGTGGAGGATGACCCACGCGTTCGGTCATCGACCATCGGAGCGCTCGAGGATCTCGATTATGATCCGGTCGCCTGCTCGAGCGGCGAGGAGGCGATGAAAATGTTCCGCTCACAAACCTTCGATCTTGTCATCAGCGACGTTATCATGCCTGAAATGACCGGTCCCGAACTGATCCGCAATTTGCGCAATGAACATGGCGAGTTCGCGGTGTTGTTTGTTACGGGCTACGTCGGGGATGGTGAAAGCGACGAGCTGGTAGGCCATGAACTGCTGCGCAAGCCCTTCACCGTCAGCGCTCTGGCATCGGCTGTCGTCGCTGCTCTCGGCCGCGGACCTAGCGAATCGCGCCCGACTTCAGCAGTCGCGGCAGGAGGCTGATCGCTGCGATCAGCGGCCACCGCCGCTGCCACGGCTTGATCTCGATCCGTGCATCGGCGTGGCGATTGATCTTCCAGGCAATGTAATCGACCCCGCCGGCGAAGGTGACGCTGGCCTTGGCCAGCCGGAGAACCGAGGCGCGCTTGCCTCTGCGCTGCATGCGTCGCCACCACCGTGCCGCCTGATCATCGGTCATTCCCAGCGGCACTTCCCCGTTTGGGCCAACGCCGCGGCGTCCTGCGATCACCTGAAGGGCCGCAAGGCCGACGCGTTCATAGCGGTCAGGATCGGTGTTCACGATCAGCGCGGAGCGGTCGCTTCTTTCCGCTCTAAGCTCTGCGCCGAAGGTCAGCGAGAAGGCGCGCTTCCAAAGTTCATCGGTGGTGTCCGTCCCGGATCCGGGGAGCGTCCAAGCGAGGAGCGTAGGCGCCGCCCTCGCGACGCTGTCGATAATAGCCGGTTGCTGCGTGTCGTCAGAAACCCACACCAGACGGGACGGCTGCGCAAAGCGCGCAACGACCGATACGGTCCTAGCTTCGGGGCCGCACTCCCGGCGAAAATCCGCTTCGCTCAAGACCGCATATTTCGCCGCCAGCCCATCTTTCTCGATTGGAAAAACATTGGGCGGAATCCACCGGTTCGCAACGGCGAGCCACGTTTTTCGGTAGGCAGCGCGATAATCTGAGACGATCAGGTAGAAATCCAGCATCAATCCGTCGAGTTGCCGCTCCCGCAGACACGACCCATAGAACAGGACCGCGCGTGCGGCCGCCCCATGTTGGTCCGCAATTGCCGCCGCCAACGTATTGACGCGCGGATCGACCGGCTCGCTCAGTTCCTGCCCGACCAGCTCTCGAAGCTGCTCCACGCGCCCTCAGGCGGCGAGGCGAACAAAGGACAGCGGCTGCGCCGGTCGAAGCACGATCGGCCAGCCGATTTCGGCGCGGAAGGTCTCGCCGTCCAAAATCACGTCCGAGCTGTCGCCCTCGATGCTGATTTCGTTGGTTTCCTGATAATGCACGCCGCTGACCGTCGATCGTCCAAGCCGCCCGCGCAGGCTGGCGAGAAAGGCACGGAAGACCGATGCCGGGCGCTCGTCGATCGCCAGCATTTTCAACACGCCGACCCCCGCAGTACGGATTTCGCTCGATAGCAGAAGCCGTTCGAGAGTGGTGACGGCGAGCAGCGAAAAGCGGCCGGACAATCGGCTGCCCTGGGACGACACGTGCAACGGCGTAGGTCCCGGCGGAAGAAAGCCTGCCCTCAATCGCAGGAAGATTCGCACCAGCACCGCCAGCGCGGTCAGCACATGGCTGATGCCGTTCGAGAAACCGAGCGGATAAATCTTGTGGCGGCAATACAGCATGGTGTCGGCCAGCCCGGCGCCGCCGAGGAACATGCCGATCACGGGCCGCTGCTCGCCGGGACCACAGCGCAGCGCGATCAGTTCGCGCGCCACGAGGTGCAGGCTCAAATCCGCCTGCGCGAGCACAAGAAACTTCTCGAGCGCCGCAATCGGATCCCCGTGCGCACCCAGATCGAGCGCGATGAGGTTGGTCTTGCCGCTCGGCAGGACCGCGACCGGCGGAGGACTGTCTCCGAAATGCGCGCCATTATGAATTTCGGTCAGCGCCGCCTGGACGGTGCCGTCACCGCCGTTGATCACCAGCATCTTGGGCCGGACCCGGGCGATCGTGCGCAATGCCGCCCCGATCTGATCGGCCTCCTCCACCTCATAATGAAAGATGTCGGGGTGATTGGCGCAAAAGGCGCGGATTCTCGGAAGCTGCGCGAGATTGCCGGTCGACTTGGGATTGGACAGCAAGGCGATCCGGGGTCGTTGCATCACAAGGCAGCCTTCAAGCCGCGCGGGCGCACGATCTCCCGCTTGTCAGCGACCGGCGGTGAACTCGGGGAAGAACGCGTTTTCGACATGCTTTCTCGGATCGCTTCATGCTAGGTATCGGGACGGTGCTTTCCGCAGTGACGCGGGTGCAGTCGCCCGGATGGGCATGTCGGCTCGCTTTGCGGCCAAATGATGGTGG
>JBDSZD010000211.1:0-3397 GCA_039925325.1 Sphingomicrobium sp. | reverse complement strand
CCGCTGCAGCGCGCGAGGTCCGCCGTCTGCGCGCCGAGCGCGAGAGCCTGTTGTCGATGACCAAGGACGCTGACGACGAGCTTCGGCAAATGGCGTCCGACGAACTGCACAGTATCGAAACCAGTTTGCCGGAGGCGGAGCGGGCGCTCGCCTTGCACCTGCTGCCGCGCGATGCCGCCGACGAGCGCGCAGCAATGCTCGAAGTGCGCGCCGGCACGGGCGGAGACGAGGCCGCTTTGTTCGCCGGAGATCTGCTGCGCATGTACCAGCGCTACTCCGAAGAGCAGGGCTGGCGCTTCGAGCTTATCTCCGCGTCGGCGTCCGATGTCGGCGGTTACAAGGAGGTCGTGGCCTCGATCAACGGCATCGGCGTGTTCGCGCGGCTGAAGTTCGAAAGTGGCGTCCATCGCGTGCAGCGCGTTCCCGCAACCGAAAGTGGCGGCCGGATCCACACCTCCGCAGCCACCGTTGCCGTCCTTCCCGAAGCGGAGGAAGTGGACGTCCAGATCGCCGACCAGGACCTCCGCATTGACGTCTATCGCTCGTCCGGACCCGGTGGCCAGTCGGTCAATACCACCGACAGCGCGGTGCGCATCACCCACCTTCCGACCGGCCTGGTGGTCATCCAGCAGGACGAGAAGTCGCAGCACAAGAACAAGGCCAAGGCGCTCAAGGTCCTGCGTACGCGGCTGTTCGAACTGGAGCGCAGCCGCCTAGCCGATGAGCGCGCCGGCGCACGCAAATCGATGGTCGGTTCGGGCGACCGATCCGAACGCATCCGCACCTATAACTTCCCGCAAGGGCGTGTGACCGACCACCGCATCAACCTCACCCTGCACAAGCTCGACGCGATTTTGGAGGGACCGGGGCTGAACGAATTGGTGGCTGCGCTGACTGCGGAAGACCAAGCAGAGCGCCTCGCCGGCCTCGAAGACGCGTGAAGCCGATCACGCGGGCGCTCGCCGACGCGGCCCGGACACTCAAGCGGACCAGCGACACGGCGCGCCTCGATGCCGAGATCATGCTGGCCGACGCGCTGGGTATGGACCGCGACCGTTTGTTACTGTCCCCGCCGGATCGCGCGGTACCCGATCGTTTCTGGTCGATGGTCGAGCGTCGGGAGGCCGGAGAGCCGGTCGCCTATATCACCGGTCGTCGCGCCTTCTGGAACATCGAGTTGCATGTCGGACCGGGGGTCTTGGTGCCGCGTCCGGACACCGAATTATTGATCGCTTCGGCGCTTGCCCATTTCGAGGGAACCGATGGACCCAAGCGCCTGCTCGATCTTGGCACGGGTCCCGGCACATTGCTGCTCGCGGCGCTCGACGTTTGGCCCAGCGCGACCGGACTCGGGATCGATCTGTCGCGGCGGGCAATGTCTTATGCGGCCGCCAACGCCCGCCGGTTAGGCGTGGACGGACGGACGGAATTCCGCCTTGGCCATTGGGCCGACCGCGTGGACGAACGCTTCGATCTCATCCTGTGCAACCCGCCCTATGTCGCCGAAGCTGCGGAGCTCGGCCCCGGCGTCGCCGAGCATGAGCCGGCCGAGGCGCTTTTCGGCGGTCCGGACGGCCTCGACAATTATCGCATTCTTGCCAGCCAGCTCCCACGGCTCCTTTCTAAGGGCGGGCTCGCCGCCATCGAGATCGGGCATGATCAGGGAGCGACTGCGTCCGCCATCCTGGCGCGTGAAGGCCTCAGCGCCGCGATTACAAGAGATCTTGCCGGCCGCGACCGCGCAATCCTGCTGACATGGGCGTGAACGAATTTGCTTGGCATCGCGCGTGCGCGCCACTACATCCTCAACTCAGGGCCGGGCCCGCTCCCTTGTCAACAGGGCCGAGCGATCCCCGTCTCCACCCCCGACGCAATCGGCCGTTCACAAGCGCAAGGACGCGCAGACCGGAACGAAAGGGTCAAGGCCGCGACCGTTTGGAAAGGGTCGCCGCTTTGCCTGCTTATGGCCAGGGGGAAGCGTCTTCTGCTTTGAAGGAAGTGGGATTTGATCAATAATCGTCAAGGCGGTCGCAGGCGCGGTCGTGGTGGGCAACGACCTCAGAATGTTAGCGGACGGCCGGACGGCAATCGTCAGGACAATCGTCAGCGCGGCAATGCCGCCCAGTTGCTCGAAAAATATAAGAGCATGGCGCGGGATTCGCAGCTGGCGGGCGACCGCGTGCAGACCGAATATTATCTCCAGTTCGCGGATCATTATTTCCGCGTGCTCGGCGAAAGCCGCGCCCGCTTCGAAGATCAGCGCCCGCAACGCGGCGATGAAGAAGACGACGAGGGCGAGGACGATCAGTTCGAAGCGGACGGCGAGCAGGGTTCGGACGATGATCGCCCCGAGCGGCAGGACCGCCAGGATCGTCCCGAACGTCAAGATCGACAGCCTCGTCCCGATCGCGCCGATCGTCCGGAACGCGATCGCCCCCGCCGCTATGCACGGGACGACAATGGCGAAGATCGCACCGACCGCGACGAGCGTCCGCAGCGCACCGAGCGCCCCGCCCCGCCGCGCGCCGAGCGGCCGCCGGTCAATGGTCGCGAGGCCCCCGTTCTGGAAACGCTGCCGTTCGACGTGCTTCCGCCCGCGATTGGCGCGACCGATAGCGATGTCGAAGATGCAGCTCCGCCGCGCCGCCGCACTCGTCGTCCCCGTCCGGCCAGCGACGAAGGCGCACCCGCCGCCTGATCGGGGCGGCTTATTTTCAGCCAGCGATCAACGGCTTGACGCTAAGGATATAATGTAACAATCTCTCCCTGGTCTTGGAGGGCTTGTCGATGCGTCACTGGGTGTTCTTTTGTTCCGTGCTGGCGGCTGCCGGTCCCTTGTCCGCGCAGGAAGCCGTCCCGCTGCCCTCGCAAACCGCGCAGGGCGACGTTTCGGTCACCATCTACAACAACAACCTGGCGCTGGTGCAGGACGTCCGGCGGCTCGCGATTCCGGCCGGCCGCTCCCGCCAGGAGTTCCGCGACGTGTCCGCGCAGATCCGGCCCGAGACCGTGTCGCTGAGCGCCCCAGATCTTGGTGTGGTCGAGCAGAATTTCGACTTCGACCTGCTCTCGCCCTCCGCAATGATGGAAAAAGCGGTCGGCCAGACCGTCACCCTGGTTCGCACCAACCCGGCGACCGGCCAGGAAGTGCGCGAGCGCGCTCTGGTCCTGGCCGCCAATGAAGGCGTCGTCGTGCGCATCGGCGAGCGCATCGAAGTGCTTCGCGACGACGGGCTTCCGGTCCGCGTGATCTTCGACAAGGTGCCCGAAAATCTCCGCGCCCGGCCGACGCTGTCGGTTACGGTCGAAAGCGGCCGTGGCGGCACCCGCCCGGTCCGGCTCAGCTATCTGACGCCCGGCCTTGGCTGGAAGGCTGATTATGTCGCCTTGTTCGACG
>JBDSZD010000210.1:0-1608 GCA_039925325.1 Sphingomicrobium sp. | reverse complement strand
AACGATGGAATGCGGCACGAATGATATCATGCGTCAATTCGTTGGTGCGGGTGATCGCACAGCGAATCTGCGAAGGCTGGATCCCGTCGTCCAGCGCAGACATCGCCCAAGGGTCACGATCGCTTGGTTGCTCCTCCAGTCGCGCCCAGTCGATGGTCCGTCCATCCAGCCGCGGCGGAGTGCCAGTCTTCAGGCGAGCCTGCGCGAGGCCGAGTTCCCGCACCTGGCCGGCAAGCGCCACGGAGGCGCGCTCCCCCGCTCGGCCGCCAACCAATAGCTCCTCGCCGACGAACATTCGGGCATCGAGGAACGTGCCGGTGGCAATCACGACCGCCTTGCATGCGATGTAGCCGACGCTCGTTTCAAGGCCCGCGATGCGACCGCCGGACAACCGGATACGGCGCGCCTCGCCGACGATCAGCTCGACATTGTCCGCGAACAATAGATCGTTGATCGCGCCGCGGTACAATCGTCGGTCGGCCTGCACGCGAGGTCCCCAAACCGCCGGCCCCTTGCTGCGGTTGAGCATGCGACGGTGGATCGCGGACCGGTCCGCAGCCCGCGCCATCAGCCCGTCAAACACATCGAGCTCGCGCACAAGGTGACCCTTGCCGACACCGCCGATCGAAGGGTTACAGGACATCTGGCCCACATCCTCACGCCGGAAAGTGAGCAAACCAACGCGTGCGCCGCGTCGCGCAGCGACAGCCGCGGCCTCGCAACCCGCATGACCCGCGCCAATGACCAGAACGTCGTACATGAGACGCGCCATAACTTATTCGCTGCTGATGGAATAGTTCACCCATGTTTCACGTGAAACGAGGGTGCCACACCCTTATTTGCCCAGGCAAAAGCGCCCAAACAACGCGTCGAGCATGTCTTCCATCCCGGCCCGCCCGGTCAGCCGGTCGAATGCAGCGCGCGCAGACCGCAGCGCGTCCGCCGCAATCGGGAGATCGGGCGCGACGGACACGGAGTGCAATGCTCCTGCCGCATCCTCGATTGCATAAGCCTGCCTCCGATTGAGCGCCAAAGCGCCCTCGACCGGCAGCAGTTGAGCCGCTTGTGCTGCCACACGCTGCAGGAGTTCACCAATGCCTTCTTCAGTCACAGCCGATACACGCAGCGACCCCACCGGCACCAACTCCCGATCAGAAAGGTCGCATCGGGCATGGACCTTGATCACGTGTGCATGTTTGGGCGCAAGCTCCGGCTCGCCGAGCCAGACGAGGACGTCGGCCGTGTCCATGCTTGTTCGCGTCCGCTCCACACCGATCTGCTCGACCAGCTCCGTCGCCTCTCGAAGCCCTGCGGTGTCCGTGAGGAGGATCGGCACTCCGCCAAGCGACAGCGGAACCTCGATCAAATCGCGGGTTGTTCCTGGAAGATCGGTAACGATCGCTTTTTCTGCACCTGTTATAGCATTGATAAGGCTTGATTTTCCAGAGTTTGGTGGACCGGCGAGAACGACCTTGATGCCATCGCGCAGCGGTTCGATGCGTGGACGGGCAAGCCATTCGTCAAGCTCCGACGCGAGCGTTTCGCACGCCCCAAACAATTGCGGATCAGCGCCAAGTCCGTCCTCCTCGTCATAGTCGATCGCCGCCT
>JBDSZD010000209.1:0-2008 GCA_039925325.1 Sphingomicrobium sp. | reverse complement strand
CGATCGACTGATCTTCTTGCGAAGCACGGCTCGGCCACACGCATCCGCGCCGTGAACCTGAAAAACATGCTTGGCGATATCCAACCCGATTATGCTAACTTCCGACACGGACGCCTCCCTCAAGTGGTGTTCAACACCTCCACTTTGGCACATCAATGCCCTCGGGGGGCGTCCACCCCATCACCCTTAGCGGGCATTTACGACTGGAGAGCATGGAGGGAGAACAAGTTCGCGCGTGGTGCCCGCCGACAGCGCCGATCGCGCGCGCCATGCTCCGACGTTTCGGTTCCGTCTGCTTGCTCATGGTTTACCCCCGGCGCACAGGGATAGCGCCGTGCCCGCCGTGTGCAACAGGAGATCACGACCGGTCATTGACTTGGCCGATCACGAGGTTTCGAGCCTTTTCCTGCAAAGTCGTGTTTTCTCGTCCATAAGTGACTGCAAGGAGTGACGTTGCGCGTGAAAAGATTGGCAGTGCTGGTCATGAGCGCGTCGGCACTGGCGCTGGCGGGGTGCGGGGGAAGCGTTAAGGACGGCGATTCTCCCGTCGAAGAAAGGTCGCTCACTCCCCAGGGTGTAGCAGCCGCCACCACGATTGATTTCGCGAAGGTCGCCAATTATTCCGCGCCGAAGCTCCCCCCTTATTTCGATCACACGGCGTCGGCGTTGGATAACAGTGCTCCTCCGAATGTCGTCAACGATCGGGTGGCGACGCTCGGCCGAGTGATGTTCTATGATCTGCGGCTGAGCACGACCGAGCGGGCCTCCTGCGCGTCCTGCCATCAGCAGCGGCTTGGCTTTACCGATTCGATGCAGTTCAGCAACGGGATCAGCGGCGCCGTCACGACCGACTTTCACGCCATGCGCCTGGGCAATCTGCGTTACTGGAAACCTGGCACAATGTTCTGGGATCGGCGCATGGGCAGTGTGGAGGCGCAGACCAGCCAGCCATTCCATAGCCTGGTCGAATTGGGGTGGGGCAGTTCGGCGGGTGGCATTGAGGCGCTAATCCGGAAGATGGGCGCCACGGACTATTACCCGGATCTGTTCGCGTGGGCATTCGATAGCCGGGCAATCGACGAGCGGCGGATCCAGCTGGCGCTCGCGCACTTCGTACGCGCGATGATCTCGACCTCAAGCCGCTGGGACGCAGGTTATGCGCAGGTCTTTTCGCCGACCGCGCACAACCGCGCGCTGGATGTTCCCCTGCCAAACTTCACTCCGCAGGAAAATCGCGGCCGGCACCTGTTCATGACCGGAGTTCGAGAGGGCGGCGCGGCTTGCTCCTCCTGTCATCTGCCACCCACCTTCGCACTAACGGCCGATGCGCGCAGCAACGGCCTGGATCCCGGCGAGAGGCGCCTGTTCAAGGCGCCCTCGCTGCGCAACGTCGGCCTGACCGGTCCCTATATGCATGACGGCCGATTCCAGACCCTGGCGCAAGTGGTCGCCTTTTACGACAAAGGGGTCCAGCAGGGGGCAGCCCTCGACGATCGCCTGCGGCAGCGTGGAAAGCCACAGCGCCTGAACCTCAGCGAAGCGGACCGGGCAGCGCTAGTCGCTTTCCTGAAGACGCTCGATGACCCGGTCATGACGATGGATAAGCGGTTCAGCGACCCGTTTCGCCGCTAGTAACTCAGTCGCCACGAACGGCGTACATCACTGCGTTGCTAATCGCGAACACGCCGCCGTCAGCGCTTATGACGGTCGGAGTGTAAGCCTGGCCGAGGCCGGAATTGAGCTGGATGCTCTGCGACAAGGAGTTCACCGCGAGATCCCAGCGATAGAGGATGCCATCCTCGTTGTTCGCGAGAACGAAGTTGCGTTTGGGATCCACCGCCATCGTGTTGATGCACCATTCCGTACGCCCAGTTGGCGCGGTCGGCGTGGGGCTGAGGATGGTCATCACTTCGCGCATCACCTGGACGCTTGGCACAATCGGGTCGGCCTGGCTTGCCTTCGGGTCGAGCACGGCCATCCGGTTCATCCCGTCGCCCGTGCCCACCCC
>JBDSZD010000208.1:0-5015 GCA_039925325.1 Sphingomicrobium sp. | reverse complement strand
CCCTCCTGGATGCGCGCGCCGCCCGAGTCATTGAGGCCGATCACCGGCGCCCCGACCTTCATCGCCGCGTCCATCACCTTGCAGATCTTCTGGGCATGGCGTTCGGACAATGAACCGCCGAAGACGGTAAAGTCCTGCGCGAAGACGAAGACCAGGCGTCCATTGATCGTTCCCGACCCCGTTACTACGCCGTCGCCGGAGATTTTCTGCGAATCCATCCCGAAGTCGGAGAAATTGTGCTCGACGAACATGCCGGCTTCTTCGAACGACTCGGGATCGAGCAGGACGGACAGACGCTCGCGTGCGGTGAGCCGCCCTTTGGCGTGCTGCGCTGCAACACGTTTCTCGCCTCCGCCAGAACGCGCCGCTGCCCGTCGATTCTCAAGCGCTTCGATGGTTGTTACCACTATGGGAATCCCCCTCCGCTGGCTGTGTCCCACGCCATGGATTTGCGGTCAACGATGAGAGCTATTTGCTGCAGCGCAACAATGCTGGTACATCGGCCGTACTCAGGTTGCGGAACCGTAATGCCGGGTTCGCCGTTCTAATGGAGAATTCTAGCTTTTTACAGAGGGGTATACGCGAAATGCTTACCGGTGTCCGAGTGCCTGTGGAGTCGTTGACGAAAGTCTCTGCGCCGGATCCTGAGCCAACCACTTTGCTGTGCTTTTCGCACTTGCGGTGGAATTTCGTTTTTCAGCGGCCCCAGCATCTGATGAACCGCTTCGCCGAGGATATGAACGTCCTCTATTGGGAAGAACCGATGGACATCGGGCCCAAAGACACCGCTTTTTTGCAGGTTCGCGAGGCCGAGGACTTCTCCCGGGTCACCGTCATCGTCCCGCACCTTCCGCAAGGAATGGACGAAGATGCCCGCGAAGCCGTGCTCAAGCGCCTGCTCGACGCGCACGTCGCCTCGATCCGCGGGACGCTGATCACCTGGTACTACACCCCGATGATGCTGCCTTTTTCGCGGCACCTTGAAGCGGACGTGGTGATCTTCGATTCGATGGACGAATTGTCCAAGTTCCGCTTCGCCCCCGCTAATCTGCTCAAGCTCGAGCAGGAGCTGATCGACAAGTCCGACCTCGTCTTTACCGGCGGGTCGAGCCTGTACGAAGCGAAGAAGGACCGTCATTCGAGTGTCCATCTGTTCCCCTCATCGGTCGATCGCGAGCATTTCGCGATGGCCCGCGCCGGCCTTGCCGACCCGGAGGATCAGGCGGCGCTCGCGCACCCGCGTCTCGGTTTCTACGGCGTGATCGACGAACGCTTCGACATCGATCTGCTCCGCCAGATCGCGGACCTGCGCCCGAACTGGCAGTTCGTGATGGTGGGACCGGTGGTCAAAATCTCTGAGGACGAGCTGCCGCGCGCAGCCAACATCCACTATGTCGGCGGCAAGAAATATGAGCAGCTTCCGGCCTATCTCGGCGGCTGGGATGTTGCGCTGATGCCTTTTGCGATAAACGAATCCACCCAGTTCATCTCGCCGACGAAAACTCCGGAATATCTTGCGGGCGGCAAGCCGGTCGTATCGACTCCGGTCAAAGACGTGGTGCGGCATTACGGCCATCTCGAAGGCGTGCAGATCGCGAGCGGCGCTGACGGGTTCGTCCGTGCGTGCGAAAAGTCGCTGGCTTTGGCTGCCGACACCAAGGGGAGCTGGCTGGCCGAAGCCGATCTTCTGCTCTCCGCCACAAGCTGGGACACAACCCAGGCGCGGATGTCCGGCCTGATCGCCGACGTGCTTGGCGAACGGGTCGGAGCGGGCTCACCCGCCATGCTGGTGGCTGCCGAATGAGCAGCGGGATCGGCGCAAAAAAGCGCTACGATTATCTGGTGGTCGGGGCTGGCTTCGCCGGCTCCGTCATCGCCGAGCGGCTTGCAAGCCAGCATGGAGCGTCGATCCTGATGATCGATCGCCGCGACCATATTGGCGGCAATGCCTATGACGAGCCCGATGCGGCGGGCATTCTGTATCACAAATATGGCCCGCACATCTTCCACACCAATGCTCAAGCTGTGGTCGACTATCTGTCGCAATTCACCGAATGGCGACCGTATGAACATCGCGTGCTGGCCAAGGTGCGCGGTCAATTGGTGCCGATTCCGATCAACCGCACGACGCTGAACAAGCTGTTCGACCTCGATCTGAAAACCGACGAAGACGCCGCTGAATATCTTGCCTCGCGCGCGGAGCCAGTCGATCCGATCGAGACGTCGGAAGATGTGGTCGTCAATGCGGTCGGACGCGAGCTCTACGAGCTGTTCTTCCAATGCTACACGCGCAAGCAGTGGGGCCTCGATCCGTCGGAGCTCGACAAGGCGGTCACCGCGCGCATCCCGACGCGGACGAACACCGACGACCGCTATTTCACTGATACGTTCCAAGCGATGCCGCGCGACGGCTACACTGCGATGTTCGAGAGCATGCTGGCGAACCCGTTGATCGAGCGGCGGCTTGGAGAAGATTACCGCGACGTCCGCGACGCGGTCGAATATGACCATTTGGTGTTCACTGGCCCGATCGACGAATATTTCGATTTCCGGTTCGGCAAGCTGCCCTATCGGAGTCTGAAGTTCGAACACAAGACCCTGGAGCAAGACCGGTTCCAGGAGGTCGGGACCGTCAATTATCCGGCGGAATCGTTCCCCTACACCCGCATCAGCGAGTATAAGCATCTCACCGGGCAGCAGCATCCGAAGACGACCATCACTTACGAATATCCTTCGGCTGAAGGCGATCCTTATTATCCGATCCCGCGTCCGGAAAATCAGGCGCTGTTCAAGCGATATGAGGCGCTTGCCGACACCACCGAAGGCGTGACGTTCGTCGGCCGCCTCGCCACCTACCGCTATTATAATATGGACCAGATCGTCGGTCAGGCGCTGGCCACCTTCCGCCGAATGGATGAGCGGAAGAGCAAGGGAGAGCTGCGGGAGACTGCAGCCGCGGCTGCATGATCGCGGCGGGCCCCGGCACACCGCTCGAATTGTGGGGCGGCGTTGAATGCACCGTCGTCCGCATCGGCGAGGAATTTCGCAATCAGCTGGTCGAAACCGGGCATGCGTCCCGGCTCGGTGACCTCGACGCGATGGCGGATCTCGGCGTGAAGGCGGTGCGCTATCCGATTGTGTGGGAAACGGTCGCGCCCGAGGTGCCGACGGAGCTTGATTTCTCGTGGCATGACGAGCGGCTGGCGCGTCTGCGAGAGCTCGGAATCAAGGTCGTGGGCGGGCTGGTCCATCACGGGTCGGGGCCGCGCTACACCAGTCTGGTCGACCCCAAATTCCCCGATTTGCTCGCCGACTATGCCGCCAAGGTCGCGAAGCGCTATCCGTGGATCGAAACCTGGACGCCCGTCAACGAGCCGCTGACCACGGCCCGCTTCTCGTGCCTCTACGGTCACTGGTACCCGCACCTCCACGATCTCGGCGCGATGTTCCGGGCGCTGGTCAACGAGTGCCTTGGCACGCTCCGCGCAATGCGCGAAATCCGCAAGGTCAACCCGGCGGCGCAACTGCTCGTGACCGAAGACCTCGGCAAAACCTTCTCGACCAACCGCCTCGCCTATCAGGCCCGGCATGAGAACGAACGCCGTTGGCTGAGCCTCGATCTGCTCGCGGGGCGCGTGACGCCGGGCCACGAGTTTTACGACACGCTGCTGGAACAAGGCGTCGGTCAGGCCGCGCTTGACGAGCTTGCCGGTCGCAGCGGCGCGCCGGACATCATCGGCATCAACCATTATCTGACCAGCGAGCGCTTCCTCGACCATCGCGTCGAACGCTACAAAGGCACGGCGCCCGGCTCCAACGGCACGGATTCCTATGTCGATTTGGAAGCCGTGCGCATTTCGCACCTCAAGCACAAGGTCGGACCCGCCAAGCGCCTGCGCGAGGCGTGGGACCGGTATCGCATTCCGATCGTCTAGTCCGAAGTGCATCACGGCTGCACGCGCGAAGAACAGGTGCGCTGGCTGGTCGACGTCTGGACCGCCGTCGAACAGGAGCGCCGCAAGGGCGCCGATATCCGCGCCGTCACCTTATGGTCGATGTTCGGCGCGGTCGACTGGCGCTCGCTGCTGACCAAGCGCGAGAATATCTATGATGTCGGGGCATTTGATACCCGCTCCGCAAAGCCGCGTCCGACGCTGGTCGCCAAGGCGGCCGCGAAGCTTGGCCGCGGCGAGACATTCGACCATCCGTTGCTCGACGTGCCGGGCTGGTGGCGACGCCCGGGACGGTGCCACGGCCGGCGCCGGTTCGAAACCCTGCCGAGCAATTGCGCGCACGCCCGCCCGATCCTGATCACCGGCGCGACCGGCACGCTCGGTCAGGCCTTCGCCCGCATCTGCGCCCACCGCGGCTTGCCTTATGTCCTCACCAGCCGCGCCGAACTCGACATCACGCGCGAAGAATCGATCGCGGCGGCGCTCGACCGCTATAAGCCTTGGGCGATCATCAACACCGCCGGCTTCGTGCGGGTTGCCGAAGCGGAAGAGCTTTCCGACGAATGTTTCCGGATCAACGCGACCGGTCCCGAACTCCTTGCCAAGGCCTGCAAGATCGGCGGGCTGCCGCTCGTGACCTTTTCGTCGGACCTGGTGTTCGACGGCAAGCTTGGCCGGTCCTACGTCGAGCCGGACGTCATTGCGCCGTCGAACGCCTACGGCCGCAGCAAGGCCGAGGCCGAAGCGCGGCTGATGGACATAGATTCCGACGCGCTCATCATCCGCACCAGCGCGTTCTTCGGCCCCTGGGACCGCCACAACTTCCTGTTCAACACGATGGAGCGGCTGAAACGCGGCGAGGAAGTCGTCGTCAGCGAGCGGACGATCATCTCCCCGACCTACGTTCCCGACCTCGTCCATGCCGCCCTCGACCTGCTGCTCGACGAGGAAAAAGGCATCTGGCACCTCACCAATCAAGGCGCGATCAGCTGGCACGATCTCGCCCGCGAAGTGGCCGACCGCGCCAAGGTCGATCGCAAGCTGGTGCTGGCGGCCGAGAAT
>JBDSZD010000207.1:0-8474 GCA_039925325.1 Sphingomicrobium sp. | reverse complement strand
CGGGCATGATCGCAACCTCGGTTTGAGCCAAGACCGGCCCGTCATCGACCTTGGCGGTGACGATGTGCACCGAACAGCCCGCGACTGTGTCGCCGTTGGCGATCGCCTGGCGGTGGGTGTCGAGACCTTTGTATTTGGGCAGGAGGGAAGGGTGGATATTAAGGATCCGCTCGCTCCACCGTTCGATGAAATCCGCCGGCACGATACGCATGAAGCCGGCGAGCGCGATATAGTCCGCTTCGGCCTCGCGGATGGCGTGGTCGAGTGATTCGAAAAATTTCACCTTTCCGAGCGCCGTGACGGAAAGTCGGGCGACTGACATGCCTTCGCCTTCAGCAAGGTCGAGACCGGGCGCGTCCGGACTATCGCCAGTCACGAGGACGATCTCAAACGGGCAGTCCGACGCTTTCGCCGCATAGATCAGCGCAGCCATGTTGGACCCGCGTCCGGAGATCAGGACGGCGATGCGGGCCTTGCTAGCCATGAATGTGAGTCGCGCTCCATTGGTCGGTCGACCCCCAGCTTCCGGCAGGGCCGCGAACCGTGCACCCGCGTTCCCCGGCCTCGACCGTACCTATATTGTGAACCGTCTCGCCCGCTGCGGTGAGCGCAGAGATGACGGCCTCGGCTTCCTGGGCGGCGACAATCACCACCATCCCGATCCCGCAATTGAAGGTTCGCGCCATTTCCCCGGCGGTGACGCCACCGCCCTCCTGCAGCTGGGCGAAGATTGCAGGCAGCTCCCACTGGCCGACATCGATGAAGGCGCGGCAGGCATCGGGAAGAACGCGCGGAATGTTCTCGAGCAGACCGCCGCCGGTAATGTGCGCGAGGGCGTGGAAGCGCCCGCTCTGCACCAGAGGGAGCAGTGAGCGGACGTAGATGCGAGTCGGCGCAAGAAGCTGTTCGCCAAGGCCCTCGGTCAAATCCCATCCACGTTCGGCGATGATTCGCCGGACGAGCGAAAATCCGTTGCTGTGCACACCCGAACTGGCGAGGCCGAGGATGACATCGCCCGCCGCGACCTTGTCCCCAGTCAGCACTTTGGCGCGATCGACCGCTCCGACGCAGAAGCCGGCGAGGTCGTAATCCCCGTCGGAGTACATGCCCGGCATCTCGGCGGTTTCCCCGCCAATCAGCGCGCAGCCCGCCAGTCGGCAACCTTCGGCAATGGACGCGACGACCTCGGCCGCGACAGCATTGTCCAGTTTGCCGGTGGCGTAATAATCGAGGAAGAACAAAGGCTCCGCGCCCTGCACGATCAAGTCGTTGGCGCACATCGCCACAAGGTCGATACCGACCCCGTCATGCTTGCCAAGTTCGATTGCGAGTTTGAGCTTGGTCCCGACGCCATCGTTCGCTGCCACGAGCAATGGATCGTCATAGCCCGCTGCCTTCAAGTCAAAGAACCCGCCGAACCCGCCGAGCTCCGCGTTGGCGCCGGGCCGCGCGGTCGAACGGGCGAGGGGCCCGATCGCTTTGACGAGGTCGTTGCCGGCCGCAATCGATACGCCCGCGTCGGCATAGGTAAGTGACTTTTCGCTCATCAGCGCCGCCACTAGTGACAAGCCGCTTGGATTTCCACGCTGTTATCGCCAAAAGCCGCCGCAATGCTCCGCCGTCGCTTAGCCGCTGCTCTTGCCGTCCTGTTCGCGGTCCTCGGGATCACCGTGGCTGTGTACGCGCAGCTTGAGACCGGAGATCGGGGAATCGCTCCGATCGACAGTTCCGGAACGCTGGAGATCAGCGGCATCCACGTCGATGTCGGCGGCGGCGACGCGCAGTCGGCTCGCTACGCCGGTTGGCGTGTTGCCCAGCGCGAAGGTTTCCGGAAGCTGTGGGCCAGGACGCATGGCCGCCCGGTCGCGGAGGCTCCGACGCTCTCCGATCCGGTTCTCGACGGACTGGTCAGCTCGATCATCGTCGAGCGCGAACAGATTGGTCCGAACCGCTATATCGCGGACCTTGGCATCTTGTTCGATCGGTCGCGCGCGGCGCAACTGCTCGGCGTTGGTGGCGAGACCAGGCGATCCGAGCCGATGCTGCTGATCCCCGTCACCGTCAGCGCAGGCGCGTCGACAAGTGTTGAACTCAAAAACGCCTGGCAGCGTGCATGGGCCCAGTTTCGTACTTCGCAAAGCCCAATCGATTATGTCCGGGTCAGCGGGCAGGGGGCGGACCCGATGCTGATTAACGCCGCGCAGACCGAGCGTCCGGGGCGCGGCTGGTGGCGCAACATCGTCGACCTCTATGGCGCCGCCGACATCCTCGTCGCCGAGGTCAATATCCAGCGCGCCTATCCCGGAGGACCGGCGCGGGCGCGCTTCATTGCCCGCCACGGACCCGATAATGAAATCATCGGCGGTTTCACTTTGAGCGCGGCCAACAGCGAGGGTCTGCCCGCAATGATGGCCACCGGCGTGCAGCGGATGGATCAACTCTTCCAGACAGCGCTCGCCGCCGGCCGATTGCAGCGCGATCCTACCCTCGACATTCCCGAACCACCTCCCCTCCTCGAGGAACTAGTCGAGGAAACACCCAAGGAGACGTCACGGGACGGCAAGCCGTGGACCTATCAGGTCCAGATCGTCTCGCCGGATGCGCAGACCTATAATTTTGCAGTGGCGCATATTCGGACGCTGGCCGGCGTCGAACAGGCGCAGGTGATGGGCGTCAATATCGGCGGGATCAGCTACGTCCATGTCGGGTATCGCGGAGATCTTGGGACATTGGCGTCGGCCTTGGCCGGACGCGGCTGGACGGTCGAAAATCTCGGTGGCGTGGTCCGGATTAGCGGCAACGCGGGCCCGCCGCCAAAGCCTGCCCCGCCGCCGCCGACACCAGCGCCCGCGCAAGTTCCGCCTGCTCAATCCGCCCCTCCGGCGCAGCCCGCTTCCGGCACTCCGCAGTGACGTTGCGGCCCGACCAGATCGCGCTTCCGCTCGACTGGCCGCAAAGCGAAGGCGACGCCCGGTTCATCGTGTCGGACGCCAATTCAGAAGCGTTTGAGCATTTCCGCCAATGGAGCCTGTGGCCGGTCAAAGCGACGATCCTGACCGGTCCGCGTCGCTCGGGGCGCACCTTGCTCGCCCGCACCTTTGTCGAACGGGTTGGCGGACGCCTGTTCGACAATGCCGAGCAGCGCGACGAGGACGAACTGTTCCATGCCTGGAACCAGGCGCAGGACAGCGGCCGCCCATTGGTGATGATTGCAGACGCGGTCCCCCCCGAATGGGCTTTGCGGTTGCCGGACTTAAGGACCAGACTTGCGGTCACACCCATTGCCCGGATCAATCAGCCGGACGACCGATTGTTCGGGGCGTTGATCCAGCTGCTGTTCGCGGACCGCGGGCTGCACATTCCCGCCGACGCCTTGCGCTTCGTGGTCGAGCGTTTGCATCGTGATTATTGGACCGCCGAGCGCGCCGTCGAAACGATCGATCGCTTTGCTATCGCCGAACGTGCGCGACTGAGCCTGCCGACCATCCGCCGCGCATTGATCGAGGCGAACATGATCGGCAGCGGTGCCTGAGAGTCTGTTCCGTCTGATTGAAGCGCCGTGTTGGTGAAACAGACCTACGCGTCCTCGATCGCCTGGTCCACGACAAGTCGGCTCATTTTCAGCTTTCCCTGCTCAATCGCGAAGCCAAGCCGCCCTTCGACAAGGTCGAGCGCGTCGCGCCCGAACTCCTCGAATCGCCATCCTTTAAGAATGTTGAGGTCCTTGCGAACACCCGCTGCCAGCGCTTCAAGGTCGTCGGCGCGCGCGATCAGCTTGGCCGCGACCCCCGATTCCTTTGCCCGGATCTTGAGCAGCAGCTTGAGGAGGTCGCTCACCAGCGCACCGTCCTTGGTCAGTCCGGGCCTGCGTGGCTCCCTGTCAGGAAGCTCATCTCCTTCAAGCGGACTAGCGTTCTCCAGCGCCGCCATCAGGCGTGCGCCGATATCGTTGTTGCGCCACCCTGCGGACAAACCACGGATGCGGCCAAGATCGTCCTGGGTCTTCGGCGGGTGAACGACCAGCTCTCCAAGCGTGTCGTCCTTGACGATCCGGCCGCGTGGCAGGTTTTTCGACCTCGCCTCGGTCTCGCGCCATGCGGCGAGAGCCTTGAGCCGTCCCAGGACCGTCGGATTGCGGCTTGGGAGCTTAAGCCGCTTCCACGCATCTTCCGGAGCGAAGGCAAAGCTGGACGGATCGGCGAGCCGCTCCATTTCCTCGTCGAGCCATCCGCCGCGGCCATTGCGGCGGAGCTTCTCCACCATCTTGGGGAAGATTGTGGCGAGATGAGTGACGTCGGCAATGGCGTAGTCGATCTGGCGCTTGTCGAGCGGCCGCCGGCTCCAGTCGGTAAAGCGCGCGCCTTTATCGAGACTGTGGCCCAGGAGTGACTCGATCAGGTTCGAGTAGCCGATCTGTTCGCCATGACCGAGCGCCATGGCCGCGATCTGCGTATCGAACATCGGGTAGGGGACCTTGCCGGTGAGATTGTGGACAATCTCCAGATCCTGACCGCCCGCGTGGACGACCTTCAAAACATTGTCATTCTTCACCAGCAGATCGAGCAATGGTTTGAGATCGAGATCCGCCTTGGGATCGATCGCCGCAGCCTCGTCGCTGCTGGCGACCTGGATCAGGCACAGCTCAGGCCAATAGCTGTTTTCGCGCATGAACTCGGTGTCCACAGCGATGAACGGCTGTTCGGCGAGGCGGCAAACCAAGGCGTTGAGATCGTCGGACTTGGTGATGAGGGGATGAATATACATGAGTCTCGGGCGCAATAGCCGCCCGGTGCCGGGTTGACAAAGCGCCAAGTGAAGGGCGAAGCGAGCGGCTCCTTTTCCGACACTTCTGACAAAGTATATCAGCCATCATGCACGCCTATCGCACGCACACTTGCGCTCAGCTTCGCGCTTCTGATGTTGGATCGCAGGTCCGCCTTTCAGGCTGGATCCATCGCAAGCGCGATCATGGCGGCGTCCTGTTCATCGATCTGCGCGATCATCATGGCCTGACCCAGATCGTTGCCGCCGCCGGCAGCGAGTCCTTGAAGCTATTGGACTCGCTGCGGGTTGAATCGGTCGTAACGATCACTGGCGACGTCGTGTCGCGCGGCGGCGACGCGGTGAACAAAAAGCTCGCAACCGGCGAGATCGAAGTAGTCGCACGCGAAGTCGCCGTTCAGTCTTCCGCAGCCGAACTCCCGATGCCGGTCGCGGGCGAAGCGGAATATCCCGAAGATATCCGCCTCAAGTATCGCTACCTCGATCTTCGCAGGGAGCGGGTGCACGCCAATATGATGCTGCGCTCTGCCGTGATCGCTTCAATTCGCCGCCGAATGATCGATCAGGGGTTCACAGAATTCCAGACACCGATCCTGACTGCGTCATCACCCGAAGGCGCGCGGGACTATCTCGTGCCGAGCCGGGTTCATCCGGGAAAATTCTACGCGCTTCCGCAGGCGCCGCAGATGTTCAAGCAACTGCTGATGGTCGCCGGCTTCGACCGCTATTTCCAAATTGCGCCCTGCTTCCGCGATGAAGATGCCCGTGCCGACCGGTCGCCCGGGGAATTCTATCAGCTCGATTTCGAGATGAGCTTCGTCACCCAGGAAGATGTGTTCAACGCGATCGAACCCGTCCTTGCCGGCGTGTTCCAAGAATTTGCCAAAGGAAAATCCGTGACTCCCGCCGGGGGGTTCGTGCGCATCCCGTACCGCGAGGCGATGCTGAAATATGGCAGCGACAAGCCCGATCTCCGCAATCCCCTACTGGTCCATGACGTCGGTGATCGCTTTGCCGGGTCGGGATTCGGGCTGTTCGCCAAGATCGTCGACGGCGGGGGCGTGGTGCGCGCCGTTTCCGCGCCGAACACTGCCGGACACAGCCGCAAATTCTTCGACGACATGAACGAGTGGGCGCGGGGCGAAGGCTTCGCCGGACTTGGCTATGCGACGCGCAAAAGCGGAGAGTGGGGCGGGCCGATCGCCAAGAACCACGGCAGCGAAGGAATGGATGCCCTCGCCGACGCGATGGCGCTTGGCCCGGACGACGGCATCTTCTTCGCGGCCGGCAAGGAATCCGAGGCTGCCAAGCTGGCTGGCGCGGCCCGCAGCCGCGTTGCCGAGCAACTCGACCTCATCGAGAAAGACTCATTCCGTTTCTGCTGGATCGTCGATTTCCCAATGTTCGAATATGACGAGGAAGCGAAGAAGGTCGACTTCTCGCACAACCCCTTCTCGATGCCGCAGGGAGAGCTGGAGGCGCTCGAGACCAAGGACCCGCTCGACATCCTCGCCTGGCAATATGACATCGTCTGCAACGGCGTGGAGCTGAGCTCGGGCGCGATCCGCAACCACCGCCCGGACATCATGTACAAAGCGTTCGAGATCGCTGGGTACAGCAGCGAGGAGGTCGACACGAACTTCCCCGGCATGATCGGCGCGTTCAAATATGGCGCTCCGCCGCACGGCGGCTCAGCACCCGGCATCGACCGCATCGTCATGCTGCTGGCGGAAGAGCCGAACATTCGCGAAGTCGTCGTCTTCCCGATGAACCAGAAAGCCGAGGATTTGCTAATGAACGCGCCCGCGCCGGCAACCCCGAAGCAGCTGCGAGAGTTGAGCATCCGGGTGATCGCGGACAGCTGACCTCTGTTCCCCGGCGTAGGCCGGGGCCCAGGCCGCTGCGAAGCCGCGGTTCCCGCCGCCCTGGACCCCGGCCTACGCCGGGGAAATCGTCGGATAGTCGATGCTCAAAATTTCATAATGCTTTTCGCCCGATGGCAGGCGTACGACCCGCTCGTCGCCAACCCGAGCACCGATCAGCGCACGCGAGATCGGCGCGCTCCAGCCGATACGTCCGGCAGTTGCATCAGCCTCATCATTGCCGACGATGGTCACCGACCGGCGCTGGTCGTCCGCATCTGCGAGTTCAACCGTCGCTCCAAACCGCACCTGGTCGCGGCTCGGCTGCATCGCTGGATCGACCACCTTCGCGTCCTTCATCACCTTGGCGAGATAGCCAAGCCTCCGATCGATCTCGCGCAGGCGCTTGCGGCCGTAGATGTAATCGCCGTTCTCCGAACGGTCGCCATTGCCGGCCGCCCAGGAGATGACTTCGACCAGCTTCGGCCTTTCGACGCCGAACAACGCTTCATACTCGGAGCGGATCTTGGCGTAGCCCGCAGGCGTGATGAACCGCGGTTCCGGACCGCTCATCAACCGGGACGGCTCTTCCCGAGATAGCGCGACACATGCACCGGAGACGCCGACGGCGCGGGATTGATGCTGTCGTAGACCACGCTGTTCTCGATCACGCGCTGCACATAGCCGCGGGTTTCCGTGAACGGGATGGCCTCGATCCACTTGAGCACATCCACGCCGGCGCGCGGATCGCCATAAGCGTTGACCCATTTGCGGACATTGCCAATCCCCGCGTTATAACTGGCTACAGCCAAAGGAACATTTCCGTCCCAATAGCTCAAAAGCCAGCGGAAGTAGGCGGAGCCGATCTGCATATTGTAGGCGGAATCGCTCAACAACCGGGAGCCATCGAACGGGACTCCGATCTTGCCCGCCTGTTCGCGAGCGGTAGGGAGCATGAGCTGCATCATGCCACGGGCGCCAGCATGGCTGATTGCGCCTTTGTCAAACGAGCTTTCCTGGCGGGCCACGCCGTGGCTGAGCGACCACACGCTACCGAAATTGCCGGCGACCCGCGGGAAAGCAGGATCAACGTAATACGCGGAGCCCTTCAGCCTCGCAGTGCGTGCTACCCATACCGGGACGTTCTGTCGGCCCATCTGCTGCGCCAACTCGACGGCGAGAGCCCGCTCCGTATCGGTGCTCAGAGACTCACCCATCGCACGAATGAAAAGTTCGCGATCCGCGAAAGTGCCGTAGGCGAGCATTGAACGAGTCGCCTGAATCAATGATCGATTCATGAATTCGCTGCGCTGGGCATTGGTCGCAGCCATGACGACGGGGGCCGGGCGCGGTACAGCCCGTCCCATTCGCTCGAGGGCGAGCTGGCCGTAAAATAACTCCGGATAAGCGGCGGCACGCTGAAAATAAGTTGCGGCCACCGTCGGGCGCGCCGCAGCCAGCGCCGCGCGGCCCGCCCAATAGAGCCCCTTCGACTGTACCTGAAGCGACCGTCCCCCGCGAGAATAGCGGTCGAACATTACGATTGCATCGGCAGGCCGGGCGATCCGGTCCAGCGCCATTGTTCCAGCAAGCCAGGTCAGGCTGGTGTAGTCGTCGCGGATACCGAGCGACTTCAGACCGATATCGGTTCCCGCCGGGAAGGCATCGTCGACTTGCCGCGCGATATGGAAGGCGGTGACATATTGGCGGTCCGCCGCCGCGCCCTGCGCCAAAGCGAGCAACATTTCATAGAAACGCTCCGGATCTTCCGGACGATAGGCAAAATTGTGCGGCCGCGCGGCAAGCTGACGCGCAAGTTGGTCGTTGCCG
>JBDSZD010000206.1:0-2603 GCA_039925325.1 Sphingomicrobium sp. | reverse complement strand
CCGCAGTGGCGAACGAACTGGCGCCGCTCAAGCTTGATTCCGCGCATTTCCGAACCGCGATCGCGGCGACCGAACCGGGTGTATCGGGAATCGACCGCGTCGAATTCGAAGTCTCGACCAACCCCGGAGCGCCGTTCGGGCCGATGACCAAAATCGCCAGCGGCGGTGAGCTCTCGCGCTTCATTCTGGCGCTCAAGGTCGCGCTGGCGGAGGCGGGCAGCGCGGCGACGATGATCTTCGACGAGATCGACCGCGGCGTCGGCGGCGCGGTCGCCAGCGCCATCGGCGAACGGCTGGCGCGGCTTGCGCAACGATCGCAGGTGCTGGTCGTCACGCACAGCCCGCAGGTGGCGGCGCGCGCCGCCCACCATTATCGGATTGAGAAGAATTTTGGCGCGGACGGCAGCCGGACCAGCGTCCGCAAGCTGAGCGAGCAGGAACGGCGGGAAGAAATTGCCCGCATGCTGTCGGGTGCGTCGGTGACCGAGGAAGCGCGCGCGCAGGCCGCTCGCCTTCTGGACGCCGCATGACCGCTTATGTGGCGCTGCTGCGTGCGGTGAACGTCGGTGGACGCAAGCTCATCATGAAGGACCTGAAGGCGATCGGCGAGGAATTGGGACTGGCCTCCCCCCGTACTTTCATCGCGAGCGGGAACCTTCTCTTCGCCAGCCGGGCAACCGTGGCGGAGTTGCGTGAGATGATCGAGGCGAGGGTCGGCCAGCATATGCGCGCCGATGTGTCCGTGCTCATCCGTACCGCCAAGGAGATGGCCGATGTCGCTGCGGCGAACCCTTTCGCGGAGCTTCCGGGCAGCAAAGTCGCTGCAATTTTCCTGAACCAGGCGCCTTCGCACAATGCATTGGAAAGCGCTGGCGGCATAATTGATGAGCGGCTGGCGCTTGGGCGCCGGGAGATTTACGTCGCCTATCCGAGCGGCATGGGGCGGTCGAAGCTCCGCCTGCCCGCAGCCGCCGCGGGCACCGCGCGAAATATCAACAGCGTTGCCAAGATGGCAGAACTCGCGAGGGAGATGGAATGAGTCGCGAGACGCCGATTGGGCAGGAATTCGAAGGCCGCGAGCTGGAGCATCTGCTCGTGTCCCGGCGTGACGGGATGCGGCGGCCGGGGGTGATCCTGTTCCCGACGGTGATGGGCGTGTCGGAGCTTGAGATCGGCTTCGGCCGCGATCTCGTGCACCTTGGATATACTGCGCTGATCGCGGACATGTTCGGCAAGAGTTTTCGAGGCGCCCCGCGCGACGTGATGATGGACGAGATGGCTAAGTTGAAGGCCGATCGCGGCCTGCTTGCGCGGATGGCCGGCGCGATCCTCGACCAAGCACGCACCATCAGCGCGCTCGATAAGCAGCGGATCGCGGTCGCCGGCTATTGCTTTGGCGGAATGTGCGCGCTCGACCTTGCGCGCACCGGCGCGGACATCGCGGGTGCGGCCAGCTTCCACGGGCTATTCGACCCGCCGGGCCTTGCGCCACAACCGATCAAGGCGAAGGTCATCGCCTTCCACGGCTGGGACGATCCTTTGGTCAAGCCGGACGCGGTGGCGGCGCTGGCGCAGGAATTGACCGATGCGGGCGCGGATTGGCAGATCCATGCGTTCGGCCATACTGGCCACGGCTTCACCAATCCGAAGGCGACCGGGGCGATGCCGGGGATCCAGCACCAGCCGATCACGGCGGACCGCGCGTGGACCAGCTTCATCAATTTCCTCGAAGAATTGTTCGGCGATGCCTGATCCGGGCGAGGCCGACGCCGCCAATCGGCTGATGCGGCTGGCGAAGGCAATCGCCAGGCACGACCGCCTGTACCACGACCGCGACGCGCCCGAAGTCAGCGACGCGGACTATGATGCTTTGGTCCGCGAGAATCGCGAGTTGGAGCAGCGCTTTCCCCATCTGGTGCGCGCGGACTCGCCGTCGAAGCGGCTTGGCGCAACGCCGACGACGGCGCTGGCCAAGGTGGCGCATGCGCGGCCGATGCTCAGTCTGGAGAATGCATTTTCAGCCGAGGAGGTCGGCGAATTCGTCGCGCGGGTACGGCGGTTTCTTTCGCTAGGTCTCGATGAACCGGTGGCGCTGACGGCGGAGCCGAAGATCGACGGTCTGTCCTGTTCGCTGCGCTATGAGGACGGTGAACTCGTGCTGGCGGCGACGCGCGGGGATGGGGCGGTGGGCGAGGACGTGACGGCGAACGTGCGGACGATCGGGGATGTGCCGCAGACTCTTCTCCCCTCCCGCGAGCGGGAGGGGCAGGGGGAGGGCCTGTCTTCGGGCGCTTCCGATTTGAACATGCCCTCCCCTAACCCCTCCCGCCAGCGGGAGGGGGATCCACCCGCCATTCTCGAAATCCGGGGCGAGATTTACATGTCGAAGGCCGATTTTGTGGCGCTCAACCAGCGGCAGGAAGCGAGCGGCGGCAAGATTTTCGCCAACCCGCGCAACGCCGCCGCCGGGTCGCTGCGGCAGAAGGATGCGAGCGTCACTGCCGCGCGGCCGTTGCGGTTTCTTGTGCACGGGTGGGGCGAGCTTTCGGAGCCGTTGGGGGCAACGCAACTCGACGCGATGCAGCGGATCGCCGCTTTCGGGC
>JBDSZD010000205.1:0-5070 GCA_039925325.1 Sphingomicrobium sp. | reverse complement strand
TTCGCGCACGTCCAGCCCGCGTTCGCGCGCCAGATGGGGCGCGTTGACCATGTTCACCGTGTCCGAATAGGTGCCCATCAGGCCGGCCAGCACGGCGCCCGTGATCGGCTTGATGTTGAGCTCGGCGGCGGCGCCTTCGACCTCGACGTCGACGGAGCGGACCTCGGTGCCGACGATTTGCCCGACGAGCCGCCCGAGCTTCTCGGCCAACGCCATGTAGGGCTTCAGCCGCGGCGCTTCCTCGGCCGACAGCGACGGCATGTTCATCGCGTTCGTGACCCCGCCGAGCAGCAGATAATCGCTCATCTGCTCGGCAACCTGGATCGCGACATTGACCTGAGCCTCGTTGGTCGACGCGCCGAGGTGCGGGGTTGAGATGAAGTTTGGCGTATTGAACAATGGCGAGGCTTTGGCCGGCTCGCTTTCGAACACGTCCAGTGCGGCGCCGCCGACCTGGCCGCTATCGAGCGCTTCCTTTAGCGCCGCCTCGTCGATCAGGCCGCCACGCGCGCAGTTGATGATCCGAACGCCCCTTTTTGTCTTCGCAATATTTGCTCTGCTCAAAATATTGCGGGTCTGATCAGTCAGCGGCGTGTGCAATGTGATGAAGTCGGCACGACCGAGCAGCTGATCCAGCTCGACCTTCTCAACGCCCATCTCGATCGCCCGCTCGGGGGTGAGGAACGGGTCGAATGCAATCACCTTCATTTTGAGCCCCAGCGCGCGCGATGCGACGATCGACCCGATGTTGCCCGCCCCGATCAGCCCGAGCGTCTTGCCCGTCACCTCGACCCCCATGAAGCGGTTCTTCTCCCACTTGCCGGCCTGGGTCGACGCATCGGCCTCGGGCAATTGGCGGGCGAGTGCGAACATCAAAGCGATCGCATGCTCGGCAGTCGTGATCGAATTGCCGAACGGCGTGTTCATGACCACCACGCCCTTGGCCGACGCGGACGGGATATCGACATTGTCCACGCCGATGCCGGCCCGTCCGACCACCTTCAGATTGGTCGCGTGATCGAGGATGTCCTTGGTGACTTTGGTCGAGGAGCGGATCGCGAGCCCGTCATAGCCGCCGATGATCGCTTTCAACTCATCCGGAGTCTTGCCGGTGATTTCGTCGACATGGACTCCGCGCTCACGAAAGATCGCGGCCGCTTTCGGGTCCATCTGGTCGCTGATAAGGACTTTGGGTGTTGGGTTGGTCATTTTGAATTCCCGTTCGGGCTGAGCTTGTCGAAGCCCTGCTCTTGTTATGGAAAAGTCGGAAAACGGCCCATCGACTAGCTCAGGGCGAGCGGATCAGGGTTTGGCCTGAAGTTCCGACCAGGCCCAGTCGAGCCACGGCCCGAGCGCCTCGATATCGGCCGTATCGACGGTCGCGCCGCACCAGATACGCAGGCCCGGCGGAGCATCGCGATAGCCGGCGATGTCGAACGCCGCACCTGCCGCTTCGAGCAGCCCCGCGAACGCCTTGATGAACGCCTCGTCGGCTCCCTTGACGGTCAGGCAAACGGACGTTTTCGAGCGGATCGCCGGATCCTCGGCCAGGTGACCAAGCCAGTCGCGCTCCGCCACAATGCGGTCGAGCGCCGCGGCATTGGCGTCCGATCTCGCGATCAGCCCGCGCAGTCCGCCAAGCCCCTTCGCCCATTCGAGCGCGAAGATCGCATCTTCCACGGCAAGCATCGACGGCGTGTTGATGGTCTCGCCTTTGAAAACACCCTCGGCAAGCGCGCCCTTCGACGCCAGTCGAAACACTTTCGGCAAGGGCCAGGCAGGGGTGAAATTCTGCAACCTGTCGACCGCGCGCGGCCCGAGGATGATCACACCGTGACCGCCTTCCCCGCCGAGCACTTTCTGCCAGGAGAAGGTCGCGACATCCACCTTGTCCCAGGGAATGTCATAGGCGAACACGCCACTGGTCGCGTCGGCAAAGCTCAGACCTTCGCGGTCGTCGGCGATCCACTCGCCATCGGGCACGCGAACGCCTGAAGTGGTGCCGTTCCAGGTGAACAGCACGTCGTTCGACCAGTCGATCTGGCTGAGGTCGGGAAGCTGGCCGTAATCGGCGCGAATCACATTGGGGTCGATCTTGAGCTGCTTGACCGCGTCCGTGACCCAGCCTTCGCCGAAGCTTTCCCATGCCAACGTGGTCACCGGCCGCGCACCGAGCATGGTCCACATCGCCATTTCGAACGCGCCGGTGTCGGAGCCCGGGACGATGCCAATGCGGTGCGTGTCGGGAAGCTCGAGCATTTCCCGCATCAGTTCGATGCAATGGTGCAGACGCGCCTTGCCGAGCTTCGAGCGATGCGAGCGGCCAAGCACTTCGATGTTGAGTTTTTCGGCGGACCAGCCCGGCGGCTTTGCGCAGGGACCGGAAGAGAAATACGGACGCGCGGGACGCGCGGCAGGTCGGTCAGTCACTTAAGTCTCTCCTTACAGAGAGCTCGCGCCGCGTTGGGACGGCGTGGCCCGCTGGCCGCTTTAAGGTCCTCGCCGATTTGTGCAACCCTCAGGTGGATTCGGCTCCACAACGACGCAAAGGTTCCGCCGACTGCACGCAATTCCATCAGTTCATCCCGGAGGGAGCGCAACTCGTCCCGGCGCGCGGGCATAAGTGTTGTATTCATTAACCAACCCGGGTCAGTTTGCTCGACAGTTGATCGGCGGAGGGCAATCCGCAGGTCGGCGGTGGGGCTGGGGAGCTCCTGACATTGAGTTTTTCGCATGTGCCGCGTCGCGGTCACACTGTCGAAATATGCTTGGAGCAAGGACCGGATGCCGCAACTTTCAACCGTGAATGCACTGTTCCGCGACCGGGACCTGTTCATTCACGATGGATCGAAGCTTCGCCGAGTTCGCCTTTCTGCCCCCGTTCAAGCCTTTCTCTTCATCTGCCTCGCCGCTCTTGTCGGCTGGTCCTGTTTTTCCGCGGCGCGTCTGATCGCTGGAGCGACTGGCGTTTCGACCACCTCGGCCGCAACCGAATTGCGCGCACAGCGAATCGAAAAGCGCCAGGAACTTCTGACCGCGATGCTGGCGGGAGCCAACCTCTCGGACGCGCAGCTCGCGGAATTGGGAACGGGATCGCAAGGTTCGACCGGGCTCGACTTGCGTCTGACCCGCGCCGAGCAGGTTCAGGTGGCGCAGGCCGCCGCCGCTGCCCGGGCGCTTGATTCGCGCTATGCGCATGCGGCCGCCGAACTGCAGAAGCTCGGAATCACGCCTGCCCGTCTGGAAGATGGCGGCATTGGCGGTCCGTTCGAACCCGCGGCTAAGGGCGACCCGACCTTCAAGCAGTTGTTCATGAGCTGGAAGAAGCTCGATACGCTGCAGGATGGCGCCATTGCAGTCCCATCGGACAAGCCGGTCAAGACCGCCGCTTTCACCAGCGGCTACGGCGTCCGCTCCGACCCGTTCCAGGGGCGTAGCGCAATGCATGCCGGGATCGATCTTTCCGGCCCGATTGGGACCCCGATCTACGCTACCGCCGACGGCCTGATTATCGACGCGGCTTACAACAGCGGCGGCTACGGCAACCTCATCAAGATCGACCACGGCCGCGGCATCGAAACGCGCTACGGGCATCTTTCCAACATCGGCGTGAGTGCTGGTCAGCGCGTAACGCGCGGCCAGCTGATCGGTCGCATGGGTTCCACCGGCCGTTCGACCGGCAGCCATTTGCATTATGAAGTCCGCATCGACGGGCGTCCGGTCAACCCGGTGCCGTTCATGAAGTCGACCGATTATCTGATTGCCATGAAGCAGAAAGCCGGCACGGCGCCGATGGAGCAGATTGCGCTCGGCGGCCCGGACAAGGCCCGCCGCTAGGCCAGAGCTTGCCGCAGCGTCGGCGCAGCACTATCTCGTTGTGGTGAACGAGCCCCAGATTTTCCTGACCGAGAGCGCCGCCAGGCGGGTCGCCGCTATCGCCGCACGTCAGGCCAAGCCCGCCATTCTCCGCCTCGCGGTGGACGGCGGCGGTTGCGCGGGCTTCACCTACAAGTTCGAACTCGCGGAAACTCAACAAAGCGATGACGTGATCGCCGAGACCGACGGCGTGAAGCTGGTCGTCGATCCAGTCAGTCTCGACCTCGTGCGCGGCTCCGCGGTCGACTTCGTCGAGGATCTCGGCGGCGCCGCGTTCAAGGTCACCAACCCCAATGCGGCCTCGGGCTGCGGATGCGGCTCCAGCTTCTCGGTCTAATGCGGCTCGCCACCTTCAATGTGAACGGCATCCGCGCGCGCCTGCCGCGGCTGCTCGAATGGCTCGAGCGCGAGAAGCCCGAGATCGTCTGTCTCCAGGAACTCAAATGCGCGGATGAGTCGCTACCGATCGCCGATGTGGAAGCGGCCGGCTATGGCGCGCTGTGGCATGGTCAAAAGGGGTTCAACGGAGTGGCGATCCTGGCGCGCGGGGCTACGCCCACGCTGCGCCGCATCGGCCTTCCGGGCGACCCGGACGACGCTCACAGCCGCTACATCGAAGCCGAGGCTCACGGCTTGATCGTGGCGTCGCTCTATTTGCCCAACGGCAACCCCGTCGGCACCGAGAAGTTCGACTACAAGCTGCGATGGCTGGAGCGGCTGCGCGAGCATGCCGCGGAATTGCTGAAGCTGGAGCGCCCCACGATCCTCGGCGGCGACTGGAATGTGGTGCCGGAGGACCGCGACGTCTTCTCGGTCCGCGCGACCCAGCATGATGCTCTTCTTCAGCCCGAGACCCGAGCGGCCTATCGCCGCATCCTCCACCACGGCTGGACCGACGCGCTGCGTGCGCTCCATCCGACCGACGACAAGCTCTACACCTTCTGGGACTATACCGCCGGTTGCTGGCAGCGCGACGCGGGCTTTCGCATCGATCATTTGCTGTGCTCGGCGGAAGCCGTCGATCGCCTGCGTGGCGCGGGCGTGGACCGCTGGGCGCGCGGCGAGGAGAAAGCGAGCGACCACGCGCCGACGTGGATCGAACTCGCGGTCTGACTAGACGATCGCTTTCTCAAATATCCGATAGCGGTGGTTGATCGTCGCGCCGGGGAGCTGGGCGATCGACAGCATTCCCTT
>JBDSZD010000204.1:0-9671 GCA_039925325.1 Sphingomicrobium sp. | reverse complement strand
GAAATCCTGGGCCTGATGAAGGCGCAGCTGGTGAAGAATGCCGTGATTGTCCCGACAGGCGCTAAAGGCGGCTTCTATCCCAAGCAATTGCCGTCCCCGAACAATCGCGACGTCTGGCTGGCGGAAGGGACGGAAAGCTATCGCATCTTCATCCGCGCGTTGCTTTCGATCACCGACAATTTTGTCAGCGACAAAGTATTGCATCCGGACGGCGTAGTCGTCCACGATGGCGATGATCCCTATTTCGTCGTTGCCGCCGACAAGGGCACGGCGACATTCTCCGACATTGCGAACGGCATTTCGCTGGAACGCGGTTTCTGGCTCGGCGATGCGTTCGCAAGTGGTGGGTCGAACGGTTACGATCACAAGGCGATGGGCATCACCGCCCGCGGAGCGTGGATTTCGGTCCAGCGCCACTTCCTCGAACTTGGCATCGACGTCCAGACGCAGCCGATCCGAGTTGCAGGCTGCGGCGACATGTCGGGCGACGTGTTTGGCAACGGCATGCTGCTGTCGAAGTCGCTCAAGCTCGTCGCCGCGTTCGATCACCGCCACATCTTCATCGACCCCGACCCGGATCCAGCGAAAAGCTTCAAGGAGCGCGCGCGATTGTTCGATCTCCCGCGTTCGAGCTGGGCCGACTATAATGCGAAATTGCTCTCGAAGGGCGGCGCGATCCATGCGCGCTCCGAGAAGCAGATTGGGTTGAGCGCGGAAGCGCGCGCGGCGCTCGGTATCGATCAAGCGACGATCGATCCCGCCGCCCTGATCAATGCTGTTCTAAAATGCCCGGTCGACCTCTTCTGGTTCGGTGGCATCGGCACCTACATCAAGGCCTCGACGCAATCGCACGCAGACGTCGGCGATCCCGCCAACGATGGTCTGCGCGTCGACGGCTCCGAAGTGCGGGCGAGGGCCATTGGGGAGGGGGCCAACCTCGCCATCACGCAAGCGGGACGCATCGAATTTTCCGCTCATGGCGGGCGGATCAACACCGACTTCATCGACAATAGCGCCGGAGTCGATTGTTCCGACAATGAAGTGAACATCAAGATCCCGCTCAATCGGGAGATGCGCGAAGGGGCCCTGACCGAGGCGAAACGGAACCAGCTGCTGGAGCGCATGACGGACGAGGTCGCGGGCCTCGTGCTCGAGGACAACCGGCTCCAAGGCCTTGCACTGTCGATCGCCGAAAGCGGCGGCGAAATTGCGCTTCCGGCTTTTGTCCGAACTATCGAACTGCTTGAAGCTTCGGCGCGACTCAACCGCAAGGTGGAAGGACTGGGCACGAGCGAGGAATTGCTGCGCCGGGGCCAGGAACATCGCGGCCTCACGCGCCCGGAACTGGCGGTGATCCTGTCGATGTCGAAACTCGAGCTTCAGGACGCCGCCGAAGAGCTCAAGCTTGCTGATCACAAGATGCTGGAAGCGCAGCTGTTCGCGGCCTTCCCGAAACCGATGCAAAAAGGGCATGCCGCGTCTATTCGATCGCATCCGCTGCGGCACGCGATCCTGGCTACGAAAGTCGCCAACCGCCTGGTCAACCGTCTTGGTCCCGCCCTCGCGCTTGATCTGACCGAAGAAGAAGGCGCGTCGCTCGGTCAGGTCGTGGTCGGCTTTCTGGTTGCGGAGCGCTTGCTCGATCTTGAAACGCTCTGGCGCGCGATCGAGGAGGCAGAGCTTCCCGAGGCCGTTCGAGTCGAACTCTTCTCCATATCGGCAACCAGTATCCGCGCGCATTTGTCCGACATCCTGCGAGCAGCCGGCGGCGAAACGGACGCGACCAAGCTGTGCCGGCTGTTACAGCCAGGAGTGCGCAAGATCGGCGGCGCAACCACCCGTCTGATCCGGGCGGAGGTGCGCAATGAAGCCGCCGCTCGCCGCGATCGCTTGATTGCGCTGGGTGCCGGCGAGGACATCATCCGTGGCCTGGTGCGCCTGTTCGAACTAGACGGCGTGTTCGGCCTCGCCGCGCTGGCCGCCCGGCGCGACATGGACGAACTTGCATTGACCCATGGCTACGCCATGCTTGGGGAGGCGCTCGGCCTCGACTGGGCGCAGCAACAATTGGCGCGCTTTACGCCAGGCAATCAGTGGGAGCGTTTGCTTGCTGCCGGCTTGTCGCGCGACTTCGAACAATTGCGCATCGACTTCCTTTCCCGCGGCCGCGGCAAGGATCCCGAAGCGATGGTGTCGATCTGGGTCGAGCGTCAGGGACCGCGCATCGAACAGTTTCGCGCGCTGATCGCCCGCGTCCGCAGCGAGGGTCATGTCAGCGTCCCGATGCTTGCCCAGATCGCCAGTCAGGCGCGGATTCTTTTGGCGCGATAGGTGCGAATCCTGTTCCTGACGCCGGCCCCGGACTATCGGGAGAGCTGGGACTGGGCGTTCGTTCCGCAGTCGCAGCCCCTGATCGCGCGCGGCGCCGAGGTTGCGACCGTCCCGTGGAGCGATGCCGGAGAGCTTGGTGGGTACGACCTCATCCTGCCGCTCATCTGCTGGGGGTATCACTTGCGCTATTGCGAGTGGTTGGCGTTTCTCGATCGGCTGGAGCTGGAACGCTTGCCGGTCGTGAACCCGCCGGCGCTGCTGCGCTGGAACAGCGACAAAGCCTATCTCGAGCAACTGGGAAAAAATGGCGTTTCGACGGTGCCCTCGATTGTCGCCGCGAGCTGCAGCGGAGACGATCTCCAGCGCGCGCGGCGGCAGTTCAAGCGCGACGAAATCGTCGTTAAGCCCCCAGTCTCGGCGGGTGCATTCGGAACCCATCGGCTTGGTCCAACCGACGACCTTCCCGCCGATTTACTGGGGCAACGGGTGATCATCCAGCCGATGGTCGACAGCGTCGTCGCAAAGGGGGAATATTCGCTGGTCTTGTTCGATGGCATATTCAGCCACGCGGTCGTCAAGCGACCAAAGCCCGGCGACTTCCGGGTGCAACCGCATCTCGGCGGGATCACCGAACGTTGCGATGCACCGGCTGGCGGCGAGGCGCTGGCCAAGGCCGCGCTTGCGGCAGCACCCACGCATGCGACTTATGCGCGGATCGACATGGTCGAAGGTGCCGACGGCAGCTTGATGATCATGGAAATGGAGCTGATCGAACCGGCCTTGTTTCTCGCGGAAGCGCCGCATGGGACCGACGCCTTCGTTACGGCCATCCTGTCAGCCGCTCAACGCCCGTGCAAATAGCCACTGGCGCAGTGCCGAAGCCAGGTTTGGCGGATCGGCAGCCTCCAGCCGCGCGGCATCGATTTCGGCAACCAGCGCGTTCATCGGAACCGCACGATCCCGCGCCGCAACCTCGAGCGCGTGCCAGAAAATTGGCTCAAGACTGATCGAAGTGGAGTGCCCCGCAATCAGGACCGAACGCTTGAGCGGCGGGGCATATCCGACGGTCTCCATCGCTCAATACATGTGCTGCCCGCCGTTGATGGACAAGGTCGATCCCGTCACAAAGCCGGCGTCCTCGCCGACCAGGAAGGCCACGCCGCGAGCGATCTCGTCCGCACGGCCCAGACGATTCACTGGGATCCGTGAAACGATCTTGGCGAGCACGTCCTGCGGAACCGCCGCGACCATGTCGGTGTCGATATAGCCCGGCGCGATGGCGTTGACCGTTACTCCAGAGCGCGCGCCTTCTTGCGCGAGCGCCTTGGTGAAACCGTGAATGCCCGATTTGGCAGCAGCGTAATTGACCTGGCCATATTGTCCGGCCTGGCCGTTGATCGATCCGATGTTGACGATGCGCCCATAACCGCGGTTCTGCATGCCTTCGAACACCGCCTTGGCCATGTTGAAGCAACCACCGAGATTGGTGTCCATGACCTCCTGCCACTTTTGGTGATCCATGCGCTTCATCGTGCTGTCGCGTGTGATTCCGGCATTGTTGACCAGCACATCGACTGGCCCAAGGTCGGCCTCGACTTGGCGAATCCCGTCCTGGCACGCGTCGTAATCGGCGACATCCCACTTGTAGGCCCGGATGCCGGTTCGTTCACTGAACGCGCGCGCCCGTTCGTCATTGCCCGCATAAGTGGCGGCGACGGTCATGCCCATGTCATTCAGCGCAATGCTTATCGCCTCCCCAATCCCGCGCGTTCCGCCGGTAACGATCGCTACTCGAGCCATTGATCCTCTCCTCTTTTTTTCTTGTGGCGCGCTTATGCGTGCTAAATCCAGCCTGCAAGTTCGCTGCGGACCAGTTGTTCCAGCATTGTGTTTCCTTCTTCGCTGGCATTGAGACAATCGAGCCGTGCGAAGCGCTCACCGCCGGCCCCTATGAACGTTTCCCGACCGCGGATGGACAGCTCTTCAAGCGTCTCGACGCAATCGGCGGAAAATCCGGGTGCTGCGATGGCGACATTCTTGACGCCTTGCGAAGGATATTCGGCCAGCACGCGATCCGTCGCGGGTTCGAGCCACTTGGCGCGCCCAAACCGCGACTGGAATGCTACGTCGAGTGGGCGCCCCAGCGCTTCGCCGACCAGCCGGGCGGTCTTGCGGCAATGGCAATGATAGGGGTCGCCAAGCTCTAGCGTCCGCTGCGGCATTCCATGAAAGCTCAGCAGCACGCGATCGGGCGTGAAATCGAGCCCGTCGAGCTGCCGCTGCAGGCTTGCCCGCAATGCCTCGATATGCGTCGGATGATCATAATATGGTGGCAGCAGGCGCAGCGCGGGCTGGAAGCGCATGCCGGCAAGTGCAGCAAACACCGCGTCATTCGCGCTGGCCGTCGTTGCTGCGCAATATTGCGGGTAGAGCGGCGCGACAAGAATGCGTGTGCAGCCCGCCTCGATCATCTTCGCCAACGCCCCCGCGATCGCCGGATTGCCATAGCGCATCGCATATTCGACCGTTGCCGCCGAACCCAGTCGCTGTCGAAGTGCCTCGGTCTGCGCGCGGGTGATCGCGGCCAGTGGCGAGCCTGCGTCGGTCCACACTTGGCGGTAGGCATGCGCGCTTTTCTTGGGGCGCGTGCGCAGGATGATTCCGCGCAGGATCGGCTGCCACAGCAAGGGTGGGATCTCTACCACGCGCCGGTCGCTCAGGAATTGCGCAAGATAGCGGCGCACTGCCGCCGGCTCCGCCGCGTCGGGTGTTCCGAGGTTGGTAAGCAACACGCCGACCTTAGGCGCGGGCGTCGCAGGGTGATCTGTGGGGCGGTCCATCATGCCGCCATAGGATCGAATGGCAGGCTACGCAGCCGCTTTCCGGTGCCGGCATAGATTGCGTTGGCGACGGCCGGAGCGAGCACTGCCACCCCAAGACCGCTAATCCCGCCTGGGGGATGGCCATTTGCAATGATATCGACGCGAACTTCCGGTACCTTCGCCATGCGTGGCAGGCCAAGACTCTGCAACGCGCGCGCGACCGGCATCGAGCCGACGAAATTCGGCTCGGCCATGGTCGCCTGGCCGAGCGCCCACAGCATCCCGCTTTCGATCTGCTGGCGCACCAGACCGGGATTGATCAGACGCCCGCAGTCGACCGCCGCGACCAGCCGATGCACCTCGACGGTCTGATCGGCGCCGATCGTCGCCTCGGCGACCAGTGCGATGTGGGAGCCGAATGCCGAGCAGCCGGCAATCCCCAATGTACTGCCACGCCCACCGCCGTTCCAGCCGCTCGCACTTGCGGCCTGCTGCAAGCAGCGCGCGAGCCTTGGGTTGGAGCCGAGCATCGCCATCCGGAACACGAGCGGGTCAAGTCCCGCAGCTCGCGCCAGTTCATCGACAAAGCTTTCTGTGAAGAAGGCAATCTCCCGCTCGGGCGATCCGCGCATGTATCCAGCAAGAAAGGGCAGATCGACCGGCACTGCGTCGATCTGCACATGCGCGATGGCATATGGCGGCGCGCCTCCATCCTCGGGAGCTGGGAAGGCAGACTGAGCGGTTCCGCCAGCCAGGCGCGACAGAGCTGATCCCAGTCCGCTTGCGGTAACAAGCCGCATCTTCCACGCCGCCGTGATCCCCTCCGGCCCGGGAAGTCCGTACATTCGTGCAACCGCGCCTGGAGCCAGGTGATCATGATTCTGGCTGACACTCGGCGTCAGGCTGACTTGCACGGGTCTGCGCAGCCGCCGGGCTAGTGCAATTGCGACGGGGATCGCATCGGGTTCCATGGCGCGTCCGCCCGGCTCGCCCGTCGGCATCGGATAGAAAGTGACCGACGCGCCTTCGGCCGAGCGCTTGGCAAGATCTCGCGCAAGGCCCGGGGCCTGCGCGGCCGCCCAGACTTCGACCCGGTCTCCGCTCGACCGCGCCGTGGCGGTGGCCGGTTCCAGTACCAAATGCATAGTCGGCGCAACGCGATAGAGCGCGGTGAGCGCGCGCGATCCTTCCACCGCACCGGCATAGTCGCCTCTGCTGAACCAGCGCTCAGCATCGCCGGTGGCCAGGGCGTCGTCGATCATCGCGTCGAGTGGGATCGGCGAATGCGGCATATCGAAGCGGACGCCTGCTGCTTTCAAAGCCTGCTCCGCCGCCCAAGCGGTCTCCCCAACGCCAGCAACCCATCCATCGCCTTCGATGATCGCGCTGCTTCGTTCGTAGCTCACAATTTTGCCGCCCGGCGGCACCAGCCGGGCCGAGGCGAACAGCATGTTCGGCAAGCGGACATCCCCGGCGAAACGAAAGCTTCCATCGCTCTTCGCCGGCAAATCGAGCCGGGGAACGGACTGGCCGACCAGCCCGCCGCGTGATTTTCGGTAAACGGGCGTGCGAGACAGTGAAAAAGTGGCTGCCTCCTCGGCCAATTCGCCGAACCCAAGGGCTTTGCTTCCCGAGATCACCTTGCCGCTCAGCGTGTCGCACGCGCTTTGGTCCACGTTCCAACGGACCGCGGCAGCCTTGATCAGCATCGTTCGCGCCACCGCACCGGCCAGCCGCATCGGCTGCTCGAACGCACGCACGGAGGTGGATCCGGCGGTGATCCGGAACGCGCTATCGTCGAGTTGCATGCGCCGAAGCCGGCCAAGCCCAGCGAACCAGTCCTGCTGCTCGGCGACCGCATTTGCAAAACCGTCGCCAAACGGGGCCGGTTCGACTGCCACCATCTCCCACGCCGCGCCGAGTTCGTCGGCTGCAAGCTGCGGAAGCGCGGTCCATATCCCCTGGCCGGTCTCGACTTGCGGCACGGCGATGACAACGCGACCATCACGACCGATTTTGAGATAGGGTCCGAAGACTTGCTCGCTATCCACCGTCGAGCGCTTGCCCCAAGGGCCGACGGCAATCGCAACGATCAGTCCGACGCCGACGCCTCCGCCGATCAGCAATGTCCGCCGGTTGACTCCGATCCGATCCGTCAGCGACAAATGGCGTCCCCGAGCGTTGCCTTCCCGATCGATCGCCGATCCACGTTCGCGCTCCTTTGCCTTTGGCCCGCCCGGCCTTATGAGGCTGCCAACTTTCCGGGGAAAGCCCTTGCCGCAAGTCGACGCTTCCAACTACATTTCGTGGAACGACCTTCACCTTTCGCCAGTCGCGCTCGATCTCGGCTTTTTCGAGCTGCGTTGGTACAGTCTCGCTTACCTCGCCGGTATCTTCATCGGCTATTGGTACATGCTCAGGCTGCTTTCGAAGCCCGGCGCCCCGATGGCTCGCCGCCATGCCGACGATCTGGTCTTTTACGCCTCGCTCGGGATCATCCTGGGCGGTCGGCTCGGCTACGTATTATTCTACAATCTCAGCTATTATCTTGAGCATCCGATCGAGATTCTGAAGCTGTGGGACGGCGGCATGTCGTTTCACGGGGGCGTGATCGGAACCACGCTTGGCATCATCTACCTCGCCCGCAAGGAAAAGCTGAACTGGTTGCGCATTCACGATTATGTGGCCTGCTGCGCGCCATTGGGGCTGTTTTTCGGCCGGCTCGCGAATTTCGTGAACAGTGAATTATGGGGAGCACAGACCGATGTGCCGTGGGCGGTCCGGTTTTGCGAGCGGTTCGATCCCGACCATCGCTGCCTGGAATTGGGCGCGGCGCGGCACCCGAGCCAGCTCTACGAGGCGATCCTCGAAGGGCTGGTGCTGATGGCGATCCTGACCTTAATGTTCTGGAAAACCAAGGCTCGGTACGATCCCGGCAAGCTCGTCGGTGCCTTCATCTTCTTTTATGGCGTTTTCCGGTTCGGCATCGAGTTCGTGCGCGAGCCCGACAGTCAGCTCGTCTCGTTCGCCGAAGCCACCGGATTGCACATGGGCCAGTGGCTGTCGGTGCCGATGATCCTTGGCGGAATCTATTTGATGGCAACGGCCAGTCGCCGGCGCGTGCGGGTGGAGTCCATCGCAGGTGCGGAGAGCGTCGCCTGAACCCCCTCGAACGCGCGCTTCGCGAGCGCATCCGGACCGAAGGCCCGATCAGCGTCGAAGCCTATATGGAAGCCTGCAACGCATATTATTACGCGACTCGTGATCCGTTTGGAGAGGCGGGCGATTTCACCACCGCGCCCGAGATCAGCCAGATGTTCGGCGAGATCGTGGGCGCCGCGCTCGCCGATTGCTGGACACGCGCGGGGCGGCCCGAGGCCGCTTATGTTGAGCTTGGTCCGGGGCGCGGGACGCTGGCTGCGGATGCGCTTCGGGTGATGCAATCCGCGGGCCTCGTTCCGAAGGTCGCTTTCGTCGAAACCAGCCCGCTGCTGAGGGAAGCGCAGGCACGCGCGGTGGCGCAAGCGGGCTGGCACGAAAAGATCAGCGAACTGCCCGATGCGCCGCTCCTGGTGGTCGCCAATGAATTCTTCGACGCGCTCCCCATTCGCCAGTTTGTCGGCACGCGCGAACGGCACGTGATGGCTGTCGGGGGGAGGCTCGCCTTCGACCGCGACGGCATGGTGGAAGAGACATCGCCCGCGCGTTCAGAGGCGATGGCCGACCTCGCAGCCAAGCTCGCGCGCAACGGCGGCGTCGCGCTGATCATCGATTACGGCCATGAACGGAGCGCGCCCGGCGACACGCTGCAAGCCGTCCGCCGCCACCGCTTCGCCCATGCGCTCGAAGCGCCCGGCGAGCAGGACCTGACGTCGCATGTCGACTTCGAAGCGCTTGGCAAAGCCGCGACAGCGGCCGGTGGCGTCGTAACTCGGGTCGTCGATCAGGGGCCATGGCTGGAACGGCTCGGCATATTCGCCCGCGCCGCCGCGCTCACGGACCAAACGCCGGGTCGCGCGGCGGAAATCGAAGCGGCCCGCGCGCGGCTGTGCCGACCGGATGCGATGGGCTCCCTGTTCAAGGTCATGGCGGTCCACGGGCCCGACTGGCCGGCTCCGCTGGGCTTCTGATGCCCAGCTTCCGCGACGCCACGCTCGAAGACGCCGCCGCTTTGTCGGAACTCGGCAAGCGCAGCTTCACGGAAACCTTCGGTCATCTCTATACTCCGGACAATCTCGCTGCCTTCCTCGTCACGCATGAGGAATCCCAGTGGCGCGAGCAGCTCGCATCGTCGGTCTATTCCGTCTGTGTCATCGAACAGGATAAGGCGCTGATAGGCTATGCGAAGGTGGGGCCGCCGACACTGCCGTTTACCCCGCAAGGGACACCGATTGAGCTGCGTCAATTCTACATCCTCACGCCCTGGCAGGGGGAGGGTCTCGCACCCATGCTGATGGCGTGGGTACTTGCCGAAGCCCGGCGGCGCGGCGCGGACGAACTCTATCTCTCGGTGTTCAC
>JBDSZD010000203.1:0-19435 GCA_039925325.1 Sphingomicrobium sp. | reverse complement strand
CAAGCCAATATTGCGTACCGGCAAGCTCCAGCCGTTTCGTGATCTCGATGAGGCCGCGATGCTGACGCGGGTCGCCGATCGCGGCCTGGTGACGGATGAGCTCATCGGCGCGCTGGCGCTCGCCAATACGGATCAGCTCAATCGCCCGCTGGACATTGGGAAGGCTGTCCGCTGACGCGAGGGCGCTATCAGGGACGGGCGCGAGGCGTGTGCTCATGCCGAGCGTTTCTCGGGCAAGCAGGCCGTAGAAGCTCTCGGAACTCTGCGCTGCAGCCTTGAGCAGGGGCGCGACCGAGCGCGGGCGGCGGCAGGATTGTTCAGCGCGCGCGGCCCAATAGAGCGCGCCGGCACGCAATTCGCGCTGGATGGCGCTTCCAGCGGCTTCGCGGAAGGCCAAGGATGCGCCTTCGCAATTGTTTTGACGCCATGCCGCCAGACCGGAAATCCAGGCCGCCTGACTTACCCATTCGCCGGTCGCACCGGGCCGCCAGGTATCGGCCACGCGCTTGGCGTTCACATCGTCGCCGACGACGTAATAGACCCATGCGACCCGCTGCCCGGCTTCCGCCCGGCCTTCGTACGTCATGTACGGGCCCGACTGCACCAGCAGCGCTTCCGCGCCTGCAGCGTCGTTCGCCTTCACGGACAGGTCGAGCGTCAAGCGCAACTGATCGGCGATCGGATCGCCTTGCACAGGCTTGGCGCGATAGCGGGTCGGAGCAGTCCCAAGATTTACGATCCGCCGGCGTTGGTAATAAGCCGGCGCCTGGAGCGATCCGCGGGCGATTGCGAGACGCGCGAGCTGTTCGGCCTGCGGCAGTTCGGGAGCCTCCGCGAGTAGCGCCTCGACCGCCTCCAACGATACAACAGGCGAGCCCTTGGCGGTGTAGAGCGCGGCCTTGGCGACCGACGTAACTGGACCTCGCGGCAGCGTCGCAATTCCGGCCTGCGCTGCGGCCCAATTTCCGCGATCGATGGCGTCGAAGACTTCGTGCCAGTCCTTTGGAATGATCAACGTCGGCAGCGGCGCGGGCTGAGTCGAATATTGGACCGGCGGCGCCTGGGCCGGCGCGGTCAGCACTGGCGCTTCAATTTGACTCACCGCGCCAGGGTTCTGCAGCGGAGCAAGCGGGTCCTGCTGCGCTTGCGCAGGGACTGCGAAGATCGAGGCCAGGGCCGCATATGCAAAGGACCTCATCACTCGTCTTCCATCAGCAACAGCAAGTCCGCCCACGCCAATTCCTTGTTGGAGGGATATTTCATCATCATCGCCGGGTGAAAGGTTGCCACCGTGCGAATACCTTCCAGCTTGTGAACATGCCCACGTGCGGCCGTCAGCGGTTTGCCAAGCAGCGCCTTGGCCGGCACATCGCCGAGCAGGAGCAGCCGCTTCGGACGGGCAAGTGCGATGTGGCGACGGGCAATATCGGCGCAATGTTCGATCTCGGCGCCCCGAAGCGAGGTGCCGGTCGCGTGGAAGCATGAGAAGGACGCGCAATAAGCCGCGGCCGGATCAATGCCGATCGCCGCCAGCATCCGCTGTGCCAGCCGCCAGGGATCGCCGCCGATCGGACGACCATCGGCCGCGCCTTCGACGCCCGGCGTATCGGTCAACAACATGATTGCGGCGCCTTGCTGGCCGACAGGAAGGACCCGCGTGGATGCTGGAGCAAAGAACGGCAAATCGGTTTCATCGCGCAGCCAGTCGCGGAACAGGTCGAGCGTTTCCGGAATGGCCCGAGGCGCGGTCTGCGGCACCGAAGGTTCGAGAATGTCCAGGGCGACGGAAACTGCGGCCGCGGGCTTCAGCCAATCGCGCGGCTGCTCCTGAATGGCCACATCGACGCCCGCGTCGAACCACCAGGCAAGCGCGCTCGCAGCTTCGGCAGTATCGACGTGATTGAGGTCCCCACCCATCGTGCCGCTACTCGGCACCATTGACGGGCACGTCAAGGAATTGGCAGGGCGGATGAGTCGAAGCGCCTTCGCCATGCGACGAGAGGAATGAATGACCACCGCGCGAGAGTCGATGCACTATGACGTCGTGATCGTCGGCGGCGGACCTGCGGGCCTAAGCGCCGCAATTCGTCTCAAGCAAATGGCAGCCGAACACAGTCGCGAACTTTCGGTCTGCGTGCTTGAAAAAGGCGGCGAGATCGGTGCGCACATATTGTCCGGCGCCGTGCTCGATCCCAAGGCGCTCGACGAGTTGATCCCGGACTGGAAGGAGCGGGGCGCTCCGATCGGCGTACCGGTTACTCAGAACCATCATTGGGTGCTAACGGCAAAACGCCGGTTCCGCATTCCCGAAGCGCTGCTGCCGCCTTTCATGCACAACACAGGGAATTATACGCTCAGCCTCGGCAATTTTTGCCGCTGGCTCGCCGGGCAGGCGGAGGAATTGGGGGTCGAGATCTTTCCGGGTTTCGCTGCCGCAGACATTCTGTTTCACGATGACGGGTCGGTCAAAGGGGTTGCGACCGGCGACATGGGCGTTGCCCGCGACGGTACGCACCGGCCCGACTATCAGCCCGGTATGGAATTGCACGCCCGTTACACTTTCTTCGCGGAAGGTGCGCGCGGCCATCTGACCAAGCGCCTGACCGAGAATTTCGGCCTCCGCGACCGTAGCGGACCGCAGGTTTTTGGACTTGGTATCAAAGAATTGTGGGACGTTCCTGAGGATAAGCACAAACCCGGGCGAGTGATTCACACGCAAGGCTGGCCGCTTGCTGATGCGTGGGGCGGCGGCTTTCTTTACCATCAGGACAACCACCAGGTCGCGCTCGGGTTCGTGGTCGCGCTCGATTATCACAATCCATATCTCTCGCCGTTCGAGGAGATGCAGCGCTGGAAGACCCATCCGGCGATCCGCGCCGAAATCGCGGGCGGCAAGCGCGTCTCCTATGGCGCGCGGGCGATCAATGAGGGCGGCTATCAGGCCATTCCGAAGCTGGTCTTCCCGGGCGGCGCGCTGATCGGATGTTCGGCTGGCTTCGTGAACGTGCCGCGGATCAAGGGCACCCACACAGCGATGAAATCGGGCATGCTCGCCGCCGAAGCTGCGTTCGAAGCAATCGCCGCCGACCGGAGCGGGGACGCGCTCGACACCTATGAAAGCGCGCTTCATTCGAGCTGGATCGTGAAAGAGCTGAAGCTGGTCCGCAACGTCCAGCCGGCGGTGTCGCACTGGGGCGGGTTCGCCGGATCCGCCTATGCCGGGCTCGACATGTGGCTCGGGCAATTGGGGCTGCGGATGCCGTGGACGCTCAAGCACAAGCCGGACCACGAACAAATCGACCGGAAAGAGCAGGCGCGGCCAATTTCATACCCGAAGCCTGATGGCGTGCTGACCTTCGACCGTCTGTCCTCGGTGTTCGTGTCCAACACCAATCACGAGGAAGACCAACCGGTTCACCTGACGCTCAAGGACGCGGCCCTACCGACGGCGGTCAATCTTCCAGTCTATGACGGGCCGGAGCAGCGTTACTGCCCCGCGGGGGTTTACGAATATGTCGAAGGGAATGATGGTGAGCCGCGGCTGCAAATCAACGCGCAGAATTGCGTCCACTGCAAGACTTGCGACATCAAAGACCCCACGCAGAATATCAACTGGGTGGTTCCAGAAGGCGGCGGAGGACCGAATTATCCCAATATGTAAGTGGTTTGGAGCAGTTCTGGCGGTGGCGGCGGTCCCGATCGGGCCGGTGCACGCCGCCCGCGAGCGCGTCCCGCTCAATACCGGCCTTGCGTATGTCGAAGCGCGTGCAGCTGCGTTGAGCGGCGATTATGCACGCTCCGCCACTCTGTTCGCGGCGCTTGCACGGCAAAGCGGCAATGAAGCGCTCACGCGCCGTGCGATCAGCACCGCGATCAGCGCCGGCGATACGCAGCTGGCGTTGCAGCTGATGCGTGGGGTCGCCGTCGACAAGCTTCCGCTGGAGGCGAAGCTGCTGTTGGTGGCTGATGAATTGCGCGCGGGGCGAACCATCCGCGCGCTCTCGATCGCCGAGACGCCGGCCGCCGAGATCGACATCTCCTTCCTCGGGCCATTGGTTCGTGCGTGGGATGCTGCGCAGCGCAAGGATCTTGCCGGCGCAATTGGCGCGCTTGCTGCGGCGCCAGTCAACGGCGTGCTTGCGCCGTATCGCGATCAGCACCGCGCACTGATCCTTTTGAAGTTCAAGCGTTCGGCGGATGCCGTTCCACTGGTCGAGCGCTCACTCGCCGGAACAGGCCTTCGTGATCAACGGCTGCGGTTCGTCTTCGCCGATGCTTACCTGCGCGCTGGCGATCCGCAGCGTGCCGCCGCCATCGTCGGCCCGATCGGGCTGGATGGCGCCATCGCCAAAGCTCGGCTGCGGTCGGGCAAGCCGGTCGGACAGGCCATCGAGAACCCGGCCGCGGCGATGAGTGACCTGCTCACTGGAATTGCCGTCAGTTTGGGCGGGCGCGGAGATCCGGGTTTGCCGATCGCCTTGCTGCAGGTTGCTCGCGCGGCCGATCCCACAAACAGCAGCGCCGCATTATTGCTTGGCTTCTTGCTGGCGCGCGACGATCGCCCAGCAAATGCGTTGGCGGTATACCGCAGCGTCGCCGACAATGATCCGTTCGTGGCGCATGCTCGCCAGCTTGAGGCCGGCCTTTTGGCGGATGAAAAGCGCGAAACCGAGGCGCTCGCTTTGGCTCAGTCGCGATCGGCGCGGCGGGATGCAGGACCGGCCGACCATGACGGCCTTGCCCGGGTGTTGTCCTCGATGGGACGGAATGACGCCGCGGCGGATGCCTATGGCCGGGCGATCTCGCTCGCTGGACAAGATGCCAAATCAGAGGATTTGTGGCCGCTCTACCTCAACCGGGCATCTGCGCTCGAGCAGGCGGGCCGGTGGCCCGAAGCCAAGCAGGCGCTCGAAACGGCGCTTCGCCTCGCCCCTCAAGAGCCGCTGATCCTCAACAATCTGGGATATGCCAAGCTGGAGCGAGGTGAGGATCTCGATCAGGCCGAATCCATGATCCGCAAGGCGAGTGCGCTCGCGCCCGACGATGCTTCGATCACCGATTCGCTAGGCTGGGCGCTGTACAAGCAGGGTCGGGTCGCAGATTCGATCCAATTGCTCCAGCAGGCCGCAGTCAAGGATCCAGCCGAACCCGAAATTCGCGAGCATCTGGGCGATGCGCTTTATTCCGCGGGCCGCCGTTACGAGGCGCGCTTCGCCTGGAACGCTGCTCTGGTCAACGCCGAGGGCGATAGCGCCGCCCGGGTCAAGTCCAAGCTGGATTCAGGGCTGACGCCGAAAACCGCGGCGCCTTGACCCTAAGCGACATCGGCTATGCAAAGCTCAACCTTGCGCTGCATGTTCGGGGCAAGCTGCCCGACGGGCGCCACCGGATCGAGACGATCTTCGTATTTTGTACGGATGGTGACGTGCTTACCGCAACGGCGGCGGACTCCATAGCACTGGAGGTCGATGGCCCGTTCGCATCGGCGCTGACGGACAATGATGATAATCTCGTACTGCGCGCGGCCAGGGCATTGCAGTCCCAAGGCGGCGTACGAAACGGCGCGCATTTTCGGCTCACCAAATATTTGCCCGTCGCATCCGGCATTGGCGGTGGATCGGCCGACGCTGCAGCGGCATTGCGATTGCTGACTTCGCTTTGGAACCTCGAGCCCAGCCTTTCTGAGGTGATTGCGCCATCGCTCGGGTCCGATGTGCCCGCTTGCCTTCTCGCGCGCTCATGCCGCGGGACGGCAGGCGGCGAGACGCTGAATTCGGAGGACCTGGGGCTCACGGGCCTTCCAGTTCTGCTGGTCAATCCAAATGTAGCGCTTTCGACCGGCCCAGTGTTCGCTGCTTGGGACGGCGTTGATCGCGGGCCGCTGGGCGAGTGGCGTGAGGGGCGCAACGACCTCGAACGGCCCGCAACCGGGCTTGTCCCCGAGATTGCCGTAGTGCTCGATTGGCTGCGCAGCCGAACCGGTGCACAATTCGTCCGGATGTCAGGGTCGGGCGCTACTTGCTTCGCGATGTTCGACAGGGTGGAATCGCGAGATTCTGCTGCCGCCGCGGTCCCGTCGCACTGGTGGCGCCTCGCAAGCCAATTGCGCTAGACGCAGCCGATGAACGGCCGCCCGATCTTGACCGCTGCAGCCATGCGGACTGCCGAGCAGGCAGCGATCCAAAGCGGCAAATCGGCCGAAATGCTGATGGAGCGGGCAGGGGTCGGCCTTGCTGAAACCGCGCTTCGCTTCAGCGGTGGGATGTCAGCGCTGATCATCTGTGGCCCCGGCAACAATGGCGGCGACGGCTATGTCGCGGCGCGGCACCTCGCCGCGCGCGGGGTCAGCGTTCGGGTCGCCGCGCTCGCCGAGCCGAAGACCGAGACAGGGCAATGGGCGAGGGGTCAGTGGAGCGGCCCGGTCGAAGCATTGCCCGATTGCGCCCCGGCGCCGCTGCTGATCGATGCATTGTTCGGGACGGGCCTCAAGCGAGGTCTTGATGATGCTGTAAGCAAAAGACTTTGTGATCTCGTTGCGCAGGCGTGCTTGTCGATCGCGTGCGACCTTCCGAGCGGTATCGACAGCGACAGCGGACAAATTCTGTCGCCTGTTCCGCCGTTCAACATGACGGTCACATTCGGGGCGCTGAAGCCCGCGCATCGGCTGGCCCCGGCGATGCGGCACTGCGGGCGCGTCGTGCTCGCGGACATTGGGGTAAAGGCGGAGGACCGATGGCAGGAAATCGGCGCCCCGCACATCCCTGCGCTCGACCCGGACGGACACAAATATTCGCGCGGCCTGGTGCATGCTCTCGCCGGTCGAATGCCTGGCGCGATTGCGCTCGCCGCCACTGCGGCCAGTCGGGCAGGCGCGGGTTATGTTCGCGTCACGACCTCGGCCTGGATCTTCGACCTGCCGGCCGCCGTCGTCCAGACCAGCGACGGCGCGGTAAACGACCCCCGCATCGGTTGTCTGCTGGTCGGGCCAGGCATGGGCGATCTGCCGCAGCTATTGACCCTTGCGCTCACCAGCACCGCGCCCAAAGTCATCGATGCCGATGCGATCGGCGCTGTCGGAGAGCCCGAACGGCTCAAGGGGCAGGACGCCATCCTGACTCCGCACGCGGGCGAATTTGGCCGTTTGTTCGGAGATCTGTCGGGGAATAAGGCTGAGCAGGCTCTGTGGGCGGCCGAGCGATCCGGTGCAGTGATCGTCTATAAAGGGCCGGATACACTGGTAGCCGCCTCAGACGGGCGGCTGGGTTTCGCACCACCCGCGCCGGCATGGCTTGCCAGCGCAGGCACGGGCGATGTGCTCACCGGCATCATCGCGGCCATGCGGGCGCGCGGGCTCGACGCGTTCGACGCGGCATGTGCGGGCGTATGGCTCCACGGCCGGGCTGCCGAAATTGCCGGCTCGCAGATGATCGCAGACGATCTTGCCGCCGCCATTCCGCAAGCGCTCGCACTGCTTGCATGAGTGACCCGATCGTCCGGATCGCCGCGCGCGGCGACGGTGTCAGCGCGAGCGGCCGTCACGCTGCGTTCGCTGTTCCGGGCGACTTGCTTCTACCGGATGGAACGGTCGAGCCAGGGCCGCACCATCAAGCGCCGCCATGCCGTCACTTTCCCGAGTGCGGCGGGTGCCAGCTCCAGCATGCGGACGATGAGGCGTATAGCGGCTATCTGGGATCGCGGGTTACAACAGCTCTGGACCAGCACGGGCTTACGACCGACATCCTACCCCCGCACCTGTCGCCACCCAACAGCCGCCGCCGCGCCACCTTGCGCGCCTTACGCATGGGCAAGCAGGTCCAGATCGGCTTTAACGCCGAGAAATCGCACCGGATTGTCGACATGCGCGAATGTCATGTGCTCCGCCCCGAATTGTTCGCTTTGGTTACGCCCCTGCGCGCATTGTTCGGGACCTTGCTGGCCCAGCGACGGGCGGTGGAGGTCCAGCTGACCCTGGTCGATCAGGGGGCGGACGTGTTGCTTCGCGGCGTTGAAGTCGAGGGGCTCGCGGCAGTCGAAGCGCTGACGGCATTTTGCGAGCGGCAGGGATTGGCCCGGCTCGTGCTCGACCAAGGGTTCGGTCCCGAGGCACACTATGCGCCTGTTCCCGCAACCGTGACCCTGTCCGGAATCCCCGTGGCCATGCCGCCGGGCGCATTCCTGCAGGCGACGGCGGACGGGGAGACGGCGCTGGTCGAGGCTGTGCGGGCGGCGATAGGCGATGCCGCGCACGTCGCCGATTTGTTCGCCGGCCTTGGCACCTTTGCCTTTGCCCTGAGCGGTCCTGTTTACGCCGCAGAGGCCGCGCGCGACGCCGTGGCTTCGCTCAACGCGGCTGCGGGTCGGGCCGGCCGAACCATCGCGTGCGAGCACCGCGATCTTTACCGCCGTCCGCTGAGCAAGGATGAACTCGACAAGTTCGACGCTGTGGTCCTGGACCCACCGCGTTCGGGCGCAGAGGAACAGATCCGCAATCTCGCCTCCTCGGCGGTGCCGAGGATCGCTTATGTCAGCTGCAACCCGGCGACGTTCGCGCGTGATGCTGCTATGCTGGTGGCGGGCGGTTACGGGCTCGAATGGGTCCGCCCGGTCGGCCAGTTCCGCTGGTCGACCCACGTCGAGCTCGCCGCCAGTCTCGTCAGATGAGGCGCAGCGCCGCGTGGATCGTCAAGCTGACGAGGCAAATGGTAGCGCCTAGGAACAAAGGAAACCGGTATTTGACGACGTTGATTGTCGACTGCACGATACTGTGCGCGACGCGGAAGGCGACATAGCCCCACGCGAGCCAGACGTTGATCTGGTGATCGAATCCCATCAAGATCAACGCGAAGACGATCGCATAAAAGATCGTGGGTTGTTCCATCAAATGGTTGTAATTGTGGGATTTCCACTGGGCCGCTGGTTCCGCACGACCCTCCATGTCAACGCCGCGCGAACCGGGCGGAATATTGCCCATGGTAATACCGAGCTTGCGGAACTGCCCGCTGCGCGACGCGGCCGCCCACAAAAGCATCACGATCGACCAGGCGACCAGCGCCACCACAGGTCCTAATAGCGGACTTTGCTCCATCAATACCTCCCCAACCAACAAGGGGGATGGCTAGTCGTTCAACTTCGAGACCGCAACCTTAGTCGAACAGCTTCGCGAAGCGGCGCTTCTCGCGGTTGCGCCAAGCGCCGCGGTGCCAGGCGTCGCTTGCGAGCAACGGAAGCACCGACGTGGCTTCGGCGAACACCATCTGCTCCATCGCCGTCGAAACCTTGCCCCAGCTCGCCGCTTCCTGGAGCGTCGAGGAGGAGCAGGCGCCGTCGCGGACGTCAGCAACGGTGATCTGCACCGCATATTTGTGCACCTCAACGTCTTCGTGGCCGAGGATTTCGGCGCAGACGACGGTGTCCTGCGTGAAGTTTTTGGGAACGCCGCCGCCGATCATCAGCAGCCCGGTGGTGCCGGCCTTGATCTTGATGTCCGTCAGCTCGCGGAAGTCGGCGATGGCGTCGAGCACCATATAGTGACCGCCGCGCTTCATCGCGTCGACCTGATGCTTCACCAGGCCGAAGCCCGCGGATGAATCGACAAAAGCCGGGCAGAAGATCGGCACGTCATGCTCATAAGCGAGCTGGACGAGGCTGCCTTCCTTCTTGGCATTGCCGTCCGCGAGCCACTTGCCCATCTCGCGAATGAAGGCGCGGCTGCTGTAGGGGCGCGGCTCCAGGCTGTCGGCGATCTTTCCGATCGTGAAGTCGCAATCCTGCAGCTGCTGTTCGTCGATATAGGTGTCGTAAATGCGGTCGATGTAGAGCGAGCGCAACGTGTCATCGTCAGGAATTTCATTGGCTTGGTAGTGCTTGTGGCCAAGCGCTTCGAAGAAATCCATGTCAACAATGGTGGCGCCCGTAGCGACGATCGCATCGACCATGTTGGAGCGGACGAGCTCGGCATAGAGGTCCATGCAGCCGCCAGCCGAGGTCGATCCGGCGATTACCAGGATGATCGAGCAGTCGGGATCCTCGAGCATCTGATTGTACAGGCCCGTAGCGCGCGACAGGTCGCGGCTGGTGAAGCTCATCTTGCCCATCGCCTCGACAATCGGGCGGGCGTCGAACTTGGTGATGTCGATATGTTCGACGGGCGACGAGAGCAGCTCCGCCTTGCGGGTGTCGTTGATCTTGGTGTCGGTGTTCATGTCATGCTCCAGTGAGCAGCCCCTCGCAGCGCGAAGCAGCAATTCAGCATGTCGTTCCTTGCGGGGGACAGCCTCACCCCATTACCGACTTTCGGTCGGTGCTCCTCCTGCCGAAGCAGGAGGAAATTCCGCTTACAGCTTCACCACGTTGGACCGTGCCGGAGCTTCGATCTCGGTATAAAGCGACGCCATCGGCTCGTCCCCAACAATCTCGGTGCTTTCGACACCGAAGCCGTTGAAGCGCGTGCGCATTGCACAGCCATAGGCGCCAAGCATGCCGATCTCGATATAATCGCCGGGACCGATATCGCCCGGAAGCTCGAACGGTCCGGCCATATGATCGAGATCATCGCAAGTCGGGCCATAGAAGCTGAAATTCATCGGCCGCGTATGCGATTCCTCGTCACGCAGCAGCTGCACCGGGTAACGCCAGCCGATATGTGCAGCATCGAACAGCGCGCCGTAGGCTCCGTCGTTGATGTACAACTCATCCCCGCGGCGTTTTTCGACGCGGACGACCAGGCTCGCATATTCGGCACAGAGCGCGCGGCCCGGCTCGCACCACAGTTCGGCCGAATAGCTGATCGGCAGGGCTTCGAACGCCGCGTGGATGACCGCGAAATAATTCTCCAGGGCAGGCGGTTCCATCCCCGGATACCAGGACGGGAAACCGCCGCCGACATCGACGATGTCGACCGTGACGGCGGCTTCAACGATCGCGTTGCGCACCTGGGTCATCGCTTCGGCATAAGCGGCCGGGGTCATCGCCTGGCTGCCTACGTGGAAGCAGATTCCGAGCGCATCGGACGCCTGGCGGGCAGCCATCAGCAGTGCCCTGACGTCTTCGGCTCGGGCACCGAACTTGGACGCAAGGCTCAACTTGGCATGATCCGAGCTCACGCGAATGCGCACGAGCAAATTCAGGTCCGTCGCGGCCTCACCCTCGCTCGTCGTCGCACGGACGATCTTCTCCAGCTCCTCAATCGTATCGAGGCTGAAGGTACGCACATGATGATCGAAATAGGCCTCGGCAATGGCTTCCTCGGCCTTCACCGGGTGCATGAAGCACAGCACCGCTTCCGGCAGCAGCTCCGACACCAGGCGCACTTCGCCGATCGACGCGACGTCGTAGTGCGTGACTCCAGAGTCCCACAAGATCTGCAGCAGATCCGGCGAGGGATTGGCCTTTACCGCATAGAGCGACCGTCCGGGAAACTTCTCGACGAAGAAACGGGCGGCACGCTGTGCGGCGTGCGGGCGAAGAAGCGTGACCGGCTGTGCCGGACGTTGCTTGGCCACGTCGGCTCCGCAAGCGAAGCCATTGGGCTTAGCGATATCGATACCGTTGCGGGTATCGGTCGGGACTCTAGCTAGCCCCAGCGCGCGAGGATTGATGTGCAACTCAAGGGACCTCCAACAAACAGTTCGGGAAAAGCTGCCTTGCGGTTGGAAGTCCCATGGGGCAGCGGCTCGCGATATATGGAGCAGGGGGGGTCAAGTAAAGGTTTTTTGGATCGTGGACGGAGCCTGGCGGCTGCATCTGTCGCTGAACGCTACCAGTTCAGCGAAACCAGTGTGTTTTCAAATGCTTGTGCTGGTCGTACGACGATCAAGCGGCGGCGGTGCGATACTGCCCCGGGTCCAGATACTTCGAACTTGAGCCCTCGACCGTGCGAGTCAGTTCTTCCAACTGCGCCGCGAGGGTCTGCAGCTCGGCGGCGAGAAAGCGACGTTCATTCTCGGGAACGGAATCCGATGCCTCGAGCAAAGTCTCAAGCATCATCGCGATGCACGGAAGGATGGTTTCCTCGATCCGCTCGAATGCCTCGTCAAGGCGCGCTTGTTGTTCTGCGATCATCGGTCCGTTGTGGACCCATAAGGGTTAAACTTGGGTGAAAGGATGGGCGGTTGAGCGGAATAGCTAATGGCGTGCTCGCAATCGCCATGATCGCGGCGTTCGCGTTGATCGTTGGGGGCGGCATGCTCCTGCGGTCGCAAGAAACGCGCACCCGGGGCGTACTGATGATCGTAGCCGCGCTCGTGATGATCGGCAATGTGCTGATCTGGACGATCTAAGCGAACCGTCCCCAGAATCACGAATTACCGTTTGAGGTCTTTCTCAAGCCGCATATCCAGATAATCGTCGACGCTCTTCATCATCAGGTCGAGCTCGTTGGCGAAGAAGTGGTTCGCGCCCGGGATGGTATCGTGGTGGATGGTAATGTGTCGCTGGGTACGCAGCTTGTCGACCAGCTTCTGCACCGCGCTTGGCGTAACCACCTCGTCGGCCTCGCCTTGGATGATGATGCCGGAGGAGGGGCAGGGCGCGAGGAAACTGAAATCGTACATGTTCGCGGGCGGCGCGATCGAGATGAAACCCTTGATCTCCGGGCGGCGCATCAGCAGCTGCATTCCGATCCATGCCCCGAAGCTCACTCCGGCGATCCAGGTGGTCTCGGCCTCCGGGTGGATTTGCTGCACCCAGTCGAGCGCGGAGGCCGCATCGGACAGCTCGCCGATGCCGTTGTCGAACAGCCCCTGGCTCTTGCCGACACTGCGAAAATTGAAACGCAGAGTCGCAAAACCCCGATTGAGGAAGGTCTTGTAGAGCAATTGTACGATCTTGTTGTTCATGGTTCCGCCGGCCTGCGGATGAGAGTGCAGGATCATTGCGACCGGCGCGCGTGGGCGAGGCCCGGGATGGAAGCGGCCTTCGAGACGGCCTTCAGGACCAGGAAAAATGACTTCAGGCATAATTGCGAGCTGCTCGTGGCTGGAATGATGGCCGCTTACGGGTGCACCGCGGCGGCGGGTCCTATATAGGCTGGCCGCTTGAACTGGCAATCGGCAGGACTTCGAACGTTTTGAGCAAGCGCATCTATCTCGATCATGCGGCGACGAGCCCCGTGCTGCCGGAGGCGCGCGCCGCGATGGCCGAGGCGCTGGAGCGATGGGCAAACCCGAGCTCGCCGCATGCGGACGGTCGCGCGGCGCGGGCGGCGCTGGAGGAGGCGCGGAGGTCCATCGCCGATGCGCTCGGGTGGCGGCATGAAGTCATTTTGACATCGGGTGCAAGCGAGGCGCTGGCGCTAGCCGCCCGCGGTGCGAAGGTGCCCGGCCGAATTGTCGGCGCGACGGAGCATGACGCGGCGACCGCTGCGATGGGCCGCGCGAAACTCTTGAAGGTCGGTGCTGACGGCCTGATCGATCTCGCTGAGCTCGATGCTTTGTTGGCAGGCAATCCATCGCTGATCGCGGTTCAGCATGCGAACAATGAAACCGGCGTGATTCAGCCGCTGCCGGAGATATATCAACGGGTGCGTGCGTCAGGCTCACTCCTGCTTGCCGATTGCGCGCAGACGGCGGGCAAACTGCCGCTACCCGATGCAGACTTCATCGCTATTTCCGCACACAAGCTCGGTGGCCCGCCGGGCGCAGGGGCGCTGCTTGCGCGCGACTTAGCCAATCTCCGGGCGACGGGAGGCCAGGAAAAGGGCTATCGGCGCGGCACCGAAAATCTACCTGCTGCCGCCGGCTTCGCCGCCGCACTCCGGTCGCGCGTTTATTCTTCTTCGCTACCCCGCCTGGTTGCGCTCCGAGCTGAGCTCGAACGTTGCATCGACGCTGCCGACGGTGTCGTCATCGCCCGCGAAGCGCCACGCCTGCCCACCATCGGCGCTTACGCGCTTCCCGGTGTGAGTAGCGTCAGCCAGCTCGTGCACTTCGACCTTGCCGGCATTTCCGTCTCCGCCGGCAGCGCTTGCTCGTCGGGAAGCATGAAGCCGAGCCGCGTGCTTCAGGCGATGGACTTGTCCGCTGACGTCGTTGCGTCGACGATTCGCGTCAGCTTCGGCCCGCAGACGGAGGAAATTGACGTCGAGCGCTTCGTGACAGAGTGGCGTCGCATGGCCGACCGCGCCCGAAGCCGGGCCGCATGATCTACCTTGATTATCAGGCGACGACGCCGGTCGCTCCGGAGGTGGCCGCGGCGATGCAACCGTGGGCTGAGGAGCATTTCGCCAATCCGCATGCACCGAACCGCGCCGGGCGCGAAGCGGCCGCGGCGATCGAAGTGGCGCGCGGGCAAGTCGAGCGTGCGATCGGGCTGGGCGGAGGGTCGCTCGCCTTCACCAGCGGGGCGACCGAAGCCTTGAACTGGGCGATCAAGGGGACTGCTGAACAGGCACTGCCCGGCCGCAATCGCATTGTGACCGTGGCCACCGAACATGCCGCGGTGCTGGACAGCTGCGAATGGCTGGAAAACAGGGGGTTCGAGGTCGTCCGGCTGCCGGTCGGTGCGGACGGGGTAACAAGCATAGCAGTCTTGCAAGCGGCGCTCGACGATCATGTCTTGCTGGTCGCCGTCATGCTCGTCAACAATGAGATTGGAGTCATTCAACCCGTCGGCCAGATTGCCGAACTCGCGCATCGTGTCGGTGCCCTGATGCTTTGCGATGCGGTGCAGGGCCTTGGGCGTGTTGATATCCCCGAAGGCCCGGATATGATCGCCGTCTCCGCGCATAAGATCCACGGGCCCAAGGGCATTGGCGCATTATGGATGCGCGACAGCGTGAAACCCGCACCCTTGTTGCATGGCGGCGGGCAGGAGCGCGGGCTGCGCTCGGGCACGCTTTCACCGGCATTATGCGTGGGTTTCGGAGCTGCCGCAAAGCTGGCGTCAGAACGTCGCGCAAGGGATCAGGAGCATGTCGCAAAACTTTGGGACGCGGCGTTGGACGCCTTTGGACCGGGCTGGATGATTAACGGCAGCGTCGACCAGCGCTATCACGGCAACCTCAACATCCAGCGCGAAGGCCTCGACGGCGCGCGCCTCATCTCGGACCTGCGCGAGATCGCGTTTTCCTTGGGCTCGGCCTGCGCCAGCGGGTCCGGGCGCCCAAGCCATGTGCTCCGGGCTCTCGGCCTGTCAGACCGGCAGGCGCGCTCGTCGATCCGGCTTGGCTTTGGCCGCTATACGACGGAGGAAGACTTGGTGAACGCCTGCCGCCGCATTGACGCTAGCGCCCGCGCGCAGCAGGATCTCGCCGCGTGATCACAGTCGTTTTTCGTAATTCAGACGGCAATATCGACAGGGAAGTGCAAGCCGCGCCCAATCAGCGCTTGCTCGACCTCGCGTGGAAGGAAAAGCTCCCACTCGAAGGGTCATGCGAGGGCGTGATGGCCTGTTCGACGTGCCACGTGATCGTTGCCGCCGAGGATTTCGACCGTCTGCCGCCCGCGAGCGAGGAGGAAGAGGACCTCCTCGACCTTGCGGCCCACGCGACTAGGACGTCGCGTCTGGCGTGCCAGATCCTGCTCACCGACGATCTTGCGACGCTAGACGTGCGCATCCCGCCGGGTGTCCGCAACTGGCAGCGCGGCTAGCGGGTTGAGAAAGCGGGCGGCGTCGCCCATATGCGCGGCGGGAGTCGGGCGGGCGAGGCTGTCGCCAACCTGGTCAGATCCGGAAGGAAGCAGCCACAACGATTTCGTCTCGGGTCGTTCGGCTCCCACCGCTCGCCATGACGAGCATCACCGCCTAAACCGGACGCAATGTCAGACGACGAATCGCCAGGGCTCGGCCTAGATCTTCCTGAAGTGCTTGCGCCCACAACCGGTGCCACCCCGTACCGCGTGCTGGCGCGCAAATATCGCCCGCAGACCTTCTCGGAACTGATCGGGCAGGATGCGATGGTGCAGACGCTGGCCAATGCGATTAAACGCGGCCGGATCGCCCATGCATTCCTGCTCACCGGGGTGCGCGGCGTTGGCAAGACCTCGACCGCCCGGCTGATTGCGAAAGCGCTCAACTGCGTCGGGCGAGATGGGCAAGGCGGTCCGACGATCGACCCCTGCGGGGTGTGCGAGCCTTGCGTGGCGATCGCCGAGGGACGATTCATCGATGTGATCGAAATCGATGCTGCGTCCCACAACGGCGTCGATAGTGTGCGCGAGATGACGGATGCAGTGCGCTACGCGGCTGTCTCGGCGCGCTACAAGATGTACATCATCGATGAAGTTCACATGCTTTCCAAGCCTGCGTTCAACGCTTTGCTGAAGACTCTTGAGGAACCGCCTGAACATGTGAAGTTCCTGTTGGCGACTACCGAAGTCGACAAGGTTCCGGTGACGGTCCTGTCGCGATGCCAACGGTTCGACCTGCGGCGCATCGCTGCGGAAAAACTGGCCGACCATTTCAGTTATGTCGCCCAAGCGGAAGGCGTGCAGGTCGAGCCCGAAGCGGTCGCAATGATCGCCCGCGCGGCCGAAGGGTCGGCGCGCGACGGGCTGTCGATCCTCGACCAGGCGATCGCCCACGGCAGCGGCGGAGTCACCGCCGAACAGGTCCGCGACATGCTTGGCCTTGCCGATCGCGGGCGCATCCGGCGGCTGTTGCAGCTGGTGCTAGCTGGCGATGCTCCGCAGATGCTGAGCGAGCTGGACGAAGCGCACGCGCTCGGGATCGATCCAGCGAGTGTGTTGCGCGGCCTTATGGAGACCCTCCACTCGGTGACCCGCGCCAAGGCGGGCGCTACGCCGGAGGCGCTGGCCTCCCTCGAGCAGCGCGAGGCTTCGGCGGACATGGCGCAGCGGCTGACCTGGGGGAATATTCACCGCTTGTGGCAGATGCTGCTCAAGGGCCTGACGGACGTCCAGATTGCGCCCGATCCGCAGGAAGCGGCGACCATGGCCTTGCTGAGATTGGTGCACGCGGCCGAGCTTCCCGACCCCGCGAGCCTGCTTTCCCGCCTGGGCGACGCAAGTAGCGTCACGGCATCGCCCAAGCTTTCTGCACCTTCGCCAGACCCGGCGCACAGCGCCAGTCTCCCGCGCGACTTCCATACCCTGGTCAAAATGATCCGTGAGGGCGGTAAGAATTTGCTCGCCCAGCAATTGCACGACCAGGTCGGGGTGGTGCGTTTTGCCCCGCCGGAACTGGTGCTGAAACCGACGCGCCCGCTCGGTCAGGACTGGCCGCGCGAACTGGCCGCAACGCTCAAGGCCGCGACGGGTGCAAACTGGCAAGTCTCTTTGTCGGACGCGGCCAGCGAACCGTCGTTGCTCGACCAGGAGAAAATGGTGGAGGAACGCGCCAAGGCCGACGTGCTCGCCGACCCCAATGTTCGCGCGGTGCTCGATGCGTTCCCCGACGCGACCCTCGAATCCCATGCAACCACAGGAAGGGCATGACATGCCGGATTTCGACGAAATCATGAAAATGGCGCAAAATGCGCAGGCCGAACTGATGAAGGCGCAGGACAATCTCGACAAGATCGAGGTCGAAGGCGCGTCGGGTGGCGGCCTGGTCAAGGTCCGCGCCACCGCCAAGGGCCGTATCCTCGGAGTCGACATCGACGACAGCCTGCTGGTGCCGGCGGAGAAATCGATGCTGGAAGATCTGATCGCCGCGGCGCTCAACGACGCGCGGGCCAAAGCGGATGCGGCGGGCAATGCCGAAATGCAGAAAATGACCAGCGGCCTGCCGCTGCCCCCGGGCTTCAAGATGCCGTTCTGATCTTGTGCTCCTGCGAAGGCAGGAGCCTAGACGCACGCAGCGCTTTGACGGCTTCGCCGGACTGGGTCCCTGCCTTCGCAGGGACACGCTGGACCGTCGAGCGCGCATCCCCTAAACGCCCCCTCAAACCCCAGATCTGAAGGATCCGCGACCCGATGGCCGCCCAATATGCATTTGTCATGAAGGACATGACCAAGTCCTTCCCCGGCGCGCAAAAGCCGGTGCTCAGCAACATCAATCTGCAATTCTATCACGGCGCCAAGATCGGCATCGTCGGGCCCAATGGCGCCGGCAAGTCGACGTTGATGAAGATCATGGCCGGGATCGACAAGGAGTTCACCGGAGAGGCGTGGCCGGGCGAGCATGTGACGGTCGGCTATCTGGCGCAGGAGCCGCAGCTCGACCAGAGCAAGACAGTGCTTGAGAACGTCAAGGACGGCGCCCGCGAGACCGCCGACATGGTCGACCGCTTCAACGCCATCTCCGCGGAGATGGGCGATCCCCAAGAGGATACCGACTTCGATGCACTGATGGCCGAGATGGGCGAGCTTCAGGAGAAGATCGACGCGGTCGATGGCTGGTCGCTCGACAACCAGCTGGAGGTCGCGATGGAGGCGCTGCGCTGTCCGCCGTCGGACTCGTCGGTTGAAAGCCTGTCCGGCGGCGAAAAGCGCCGCATCGCTTTGACCCGCCTGCTGCTCCAGAAGCCGACGATCCTGCTGCTCGACGAGCCGACCAACCATCTCGATGCGGAGAGCGTCCAGTGGCTGGAGCAGCACCTCAAGGAATATGCCGGCGCGGTGCTGATGATTACCCACGACCGATATTTCCTCGACAATGTCGTCAGCTGGATTCTCGAAATCGATCGCGGAAAGTACTTCCCGTACGAGGGCAATTATTCGACCTACCTCGAGAAGAAGGCCAAAAGGCTGGATCAGGAGGACCGCGAGGAGTCCGGACGGGCGAAGGCGATTAAGGACGAACTGGCGTGGATCCGGCAGGGCGCCAAGGCCCGCCAGACCAAGTCCAAGGCGCGCATCGCCAAGTTCGACCAGCTGGTCGCCAGCCAGGAAAAGCGAATCCCGGGCAAGTCGGAAATCCTCATCCAGGTTCCGGAGCGGCTCGGCGGCAAGGTCATCGAGGTCAATGGCGTCACCAAGGCCTATGGCGACAAATTATTGTTCGAAGACCTGACCTTCACCCTCCCGCCAGGCGGTATCGTTGGCGTGATCGGACCCAACGGCGCAGGCAAATCGACCTTGTTCAAGCTCATCACCGGTCAGGAAAAGCCCGACGGCGGTGACATCGACATCGGCGAGACCGTTCACCTCGGCTATGTCGACCAGAGCCGCGATCATTTGAACGAAAAGAATAACGTCTGGCAGGAAATCTCCGACGGGCTCGATTATATGAAGGTCAACGGCCACGACCAATCCACCCGGGCCTATGTCGGCGCGTTCAACTTCAAGGGCCAGGATCAGCAGAAGAATGTCGGCAAGCTGTCCGGCGGCGAGCGCAACCGCGTCAACATCGCCAAGATGCTCAAGCGCGGCGGAAACGTGCTGCTACTCGACGAACCGACCAACGATCTCGACGTTGAGACTCTGGGCGCGCTCGAGGAAGCGATCGAGAATTTCGCCGGCTGCGCGGTGGTCATCAGCCACGACCGCTTCTTCCTCGATCGCCTGGCGACGCATATCCTGGCGTTCGAGGGCGA
>JBDSZD010000202.1:0-1898 GCA_039925325.1 Sphingomicrobium sp. | reverse complement strand
TGAGCGGAAAGGGTTGGACGATGCACGAACTTGCGCTTCCCTTGCTTGCCGGTCTGGTGATTTTGGCGCTGGCATTCGATTTTCTGAACGGCCTGCATGATGCCGCCAATTCGATCGCTACGGTCGTCGCCACCCAGCTGTTGCGCCCGGTTCAGGCGGTGGCTTTCGCAGCCTTCTTTAATTTTGCGGCCTATTTCCTCATCCTTTGGTTCCCGGGGCTGCACAAGGTCGCGGACACCATCGGCAAAGGGCTGATCGACAAGGACATGGTGTCGCCGGCCGTGGTATTCGCGGCATTGGTCGGAGCGATGTTCTGGAATGTCGTCACCTGGCTGAAAGGAATCCCGTCGTCGTCGAGCCATGCGCTGGTCGGCGGCATTATCGGTGCCGGCGTGTCCGCGGCGGGCTTTGGCACTATCCAGTGGAACGGCCTGACCAAGACCCTTCTATTCATTCCCCTCGCACCATTGACCGGCATGGCAGTGGCGCTGCTGGTCATGCTCGCCTCGAGTTGGCTTGCCCGTTGGGCCAGCGCGCGGTCGGCGGACCGCCTGTTCCGGTCGCTGCACCTCGTCTCATCGGCCGGCTATTCGCTCGGTCATGGGTTGAACGATGCTCAGAAGACCATGGGGATCATCACCGTGTTGCTGTACTCGACCGGCTATCTGTCCGGGGAGTTCCACGTTCCCCATTGGGTCGCGATCAGCTGCTACATCGCGATTGGGCTCGGTACATTGATGGGAGGCTGGAAGATCATCGAGACGATGGGAAGCCGGATCACCAAATTGTCACAGCATCAAGGTTTCGCCGCATCGACCGGAGGGTCGATCATGTTGTTCGGCGCCAGTTGGGCCGGGATCCCCGTGTCCACCACCCATACGATCACTGGCGCGATCATCGGTGCCGGGGTGGCCAGACGCGCGTCGGCGGTGCGCTGGGGCGTGGCACAGAGCGTGGTGTTCGCCTGGCTGATCACCATCCCGTGCTCGGCGGCGGTCGCGGCGCTATTTTACGCGCTAACAAGACTTTTCTAATCGCCGTCGAGCAACATCGAGGGATCGGACTAGGGTCGGACCTAATCCGATGGGGGCGGACATCGAAGCAGTTCCCAGCACTAGCCGCCGGGTCGCGGTCGAACCGGTCGATCTCATCCCTTACCAACATGGGCGTCAGCACTCGCATTGGCAGATTTGCAAGCTTCAGCGCAGCTTCGAGTTCCACCGTCGGACTAACCGACCTTTGAACGACGATGATGGCAGCCTCATGCGCGGTCACGATCGGGTCGAGGCAGCACGGCACAACGGCGAGAGGATGGTTCCGCCATCGGCGTGGCCTCCACGCATCTACGCGGCGACCCGGAAAAACATGCTCGGAGATATCCAACCCGATTACGCTAACTTGCGCCAGACGCGCGTCCCTAAAGTGGTTCGACACCCTCACTTTGGCATATCAATGCCGTCGGGGGCGTCCGCCCCGTCACCCATTGCAGACGTTCGCTCGATGTCCCTTCATCGACGCGGCGGTTCGTCAATCGCGTTCACCTGACAGCCGTTCGTCCAGTTTGCGGGATGCGGCTGCAGCGAAATTCGCGCATCCCCGGGAGTTCACCAGCGGCATTTGTCCGGCCATGCGTGGATAAAGATTGCTGGCCGAGGGATGGGGAGTGATGAGGATGTCGCAACGCAGCTGCCCGATTTTTCGGAGACTAGTCCGGAAGCGCGCGACATGTCCGGGATGGTCGGAGAAACGATAACTGGGGGCCGACACGGCTGTCACGCTGTCCGCATAAACGATGGCACGACAAATCCGTTTCTCGCACGATTTCCATGTCCAGCTCGTGCTTCCTCGAACATGCCCGTAGGTCGCGTGAGCAGTGAGCCTAAGTGGTCCAACGGACA
>JBDSZD010000201.1:0-2073 GCA_039925325.1 Sphingomicrobium sp. | reverse complement strand
TGCGCTGCAAGAATATGTGGACGCTGGGACTTGCGCTGTGGATGTTCGACCGCGACCGTCAGCCGATCGTCCAATGGCTCAAGACCAAGTTCGCCAAGGCGCCGGAACTCGCCGAAGCCAATATCGCTGCGCTCAATGCCGGACATGCTTATGGCGAGACGGTCGAGATGAGCGCTCCGCTCCATCAGGGAAAGATCGCCGCGGCGCCGGTCGAACCCGGCCTCTATCGCACCGTAACGGGCGCGGAATCGCTCGCGATTGGGCTCGTCGCGGGGGCGCAACTCGCCGGGCTCAACATGTTCTTCGGCTCTTATCCGATCACTCCGGCCAGCCCGCTGCTGCACCATCTGTCGCGGCTCAAGGAATTCGGGATCACGACCTTCCAGGCGGAGGACGAGATCGCGGCGATCTGCGCTGCCATTGGCGCATCCTATGCCGGGCAGCTCGGCATTACATCATCCTCCGGCCCCGGAATCGCGCTCAAGTCCGAAGCCATCGGTCTGGCATTCATGACCGAAACGCCGCTGGTCATCGTCAATTCGCAGCGCGGCGGTCCGTCGACCGGCCTGCCGACCAAGACCGAGCAGTCCGACCTCTATCAGGCAGTCTATGGCCGCAATGGCGATGCCCCGCTCCCGGTCATCGCGGCGCGTTCGCCCGCCGACGCATTCGAATGTGCGATCGAGGCGTGCCGCATCGCCACCCGCTACATGACCCCGGTGATGCTGTTGAGCGACGGCTATATCGCCAATGCGGCGGAGCCGTGGAAAGTGCCGGACATGAGCACGTTCGCGCCGTTCCCGGTCAGCTTTTTCACCGAGCAGCCGCCCGAAGGGCAAAGCGTCATGCCGTACGCCCGCAACGACGAGCTTGCGCGGCCGTGGATCAAGCCTGGTACGCCGGGGCTCGAACATCGCATCGGTGGGATCGAGAAAGCGCCGGGTAGCGGCAACATCGATTATTCGCCCGAAGCGCATGCCGAGATGACGCGGGTTCGCGCGCAGAAGGTCGCTAACGTGGCCGATTCCATCCCCGATCAGGATGTGTGCCTGGGCGAGACCAGCGGCAAACTTGCAGTCATTGGCTGGGGATCGACCTTCGGCCCGATTCACCAAGCCGTGCGCCGCGCCCGCATGAAGGGACTGAGCGTAAGCCACATCCACATCCGCCACATCGCGCCGATGCCCAAGAATATGTCTGTCCTATTGAGGGCGTTCGAGCATATTCTGGTGCCCGAAATGAACAGCGGCCAGCTCAAGACGATCCTGCGCGACCAGTTCCTGGTCGACGCGCGCCCGCTCAGCAAGGTGTCGGGACTTCCCTTCCGCATCACCGAAATCGAAGCCGCAATCGAGGCGGCGCTGAAGGGAGACTCGCGTGCGCGCGCGTAGGACCATGAACTTTGTGAACTTTCGCGCTGTTCCCCGGCGAAGGCCGGGGTCCAGGAGCGCGAAGCGCTATCAGGCTGGTGTTATGAACCGCTGCTTTGCAACGGCCTGGACCCCGGCCTGCGCCGGGGAACGGATATGAAACAAATCAACGCATTCCCCTTGATCGCGATGCTCGCCGTGGTCCTGCTGATCCTCGCCTATCTCTTTGGTTATCTCCGATGAACGAACTAACCAAAGTGACCACCGCCAAGGACTGGGCCAGCGACCAGGAAGTGCGCTGGTGCCCCGGCTGTGGCGATTATGCGGTGCTGAAAGCCGTGCAGCGGACGATGCCGGATCTCGGCGTCGCGCGCGAGAAGACCGTGTTCGTGTCGGGCATCGGCTGCTCGAGCCGCTTTCCATATTATATGGCGAGCTACGGTTTCCACACCATCCACGGCCGTGCGCCCGCGGTCGCAACCGGGGTCAAGCTCGCCAATCCGGAGCTCGACGTGTGGATCATCACCGGCGACGGCGACGCGCTGTCGATCGGCGGGAACCACACGATGCATTTGCTGCGCCGCAACTTGGATTGTCAGTTCCTGCTGTTCAACAATGAGATTTACGGTCTCACCAAGGGCCAATATTCACCGACCAGCCGCATCGGCACACGCTCGCCTTCGACTCCGTTCGGATCGGTCGA
>JBDSZD010000200.1:0-18160 GCA_039925325.1 Sphingomicrobium sp. | reverse complement strand
GCTTCAACATCTATTCGTTCTTTCAGCCGGTCTTGCGGTCCCAGCCATTGCCCAGGTGCCGTTACCCCCCCGCGTAGTGCAACTCGATGCTGCCGCCGCTTCGCGGCCGGTAGATCGATTTTTCGATCTGTCGGTCGGTGCCGATTATTCCGGCACGACCATCCGCGACGCCAACCTGGCGCAGCTCCGGATCGCGTCCAAGGAATTGGGATTCCGCTACATGCGGTTCCACGACATCTTCCATGACGATCTCGGCACGGTGAAGATGGTCGACAAGAAATTGGTCTATGACTGGACCAAGATCGACTATCTTTATGACAACATGCTGAAGATGGGGATTAAGCCGTTCATCGAGCTTGGCTTCACTCCGTCCGCGATGAAGACGTCCGAGCAGACCATCTTCTACTGGAAGGGGAACACCTCGCATCCCCAGCTGGATCTGTGGAAGCAGCTGATCGACAATTTTTCACGTCACCTGATCGAGCGCTATGGCATTGAGGAGGTCAGCAGCTGGTATTTCGAGGTGTGGAATGAACCCAATCTCGACGGTTTCTGGCAATATGCCGATCAGGAAGCCTATTTCGCGTTGTACGGCGTGACCGCACGCACGTTGAAGGCGGTCAGTCCGCGGCTTCGCGTCGGCGGGCCGTCGTCGGCCGGCGCGGCCTGGGTGCCGGAGCTGCTGGCTTACGCCAAAGCTACCAACACACCGATCGATTTTGCCAGCACGCACACCTACGGCGTGGACTACGGCTACCTCGACGAAGAAGGCAAAATGGACCTTCAATTATCGCAGAATCCGAACGCCGTGATCGGGGATGTGCAGAAGGTCCGCGGCGAGATCGAGGCGTCGCACAAGCCGGGCCTGCCGCTATTCTTCACCGAATGGAGCACGAGCTACAATCCGCGCGACCTGAGCCACGATTCCTACGTCGCCGCGCCGTACATCATCAGCAAGCTCAAAGGTACACAGGGCATCGTGCAGGGCATGAGCTATTGGACCTATTCCGATCTATTCGAAGAGCCCGGTCCTCCGGGCGCGCCATTCCACGGCGGTTTTGGCCTGATGACCAAAGACGGCGTTCGGAAGGCCTCATGGTTCGCCTACAAATATCTGAATGCGCTCAAGGGGAATGAAATCCCGACCAACGACAAGCAGGTATGGGCTGCCAATGATAAAGGATCCGTGGCCGCGGTGGTCTGGGACTTCCAACGGCCGGACCAGAAGGGCAGGAGCAACGGCACGTTCTTCAGCAAGTTGGTGCCGAACATCGCCTCGGCACCGGTCGAGCTGCAGCTCGCTGGCCTTCGTCCGGGCAAATATCGGCTGAAGGTTCAGCGCACCGGGTACAAGACCAACGACGCCTATTCCATCTATCTTGAAATGGGCTCCCCGAAAGAGTTGTCGCCCGCACAGCTCGGTGAACTGCAGAGGCTCACCCGCGACCTTCCGGAAACGAATCGCGTCGTCTCCGTGCCCCGCAACGGATCGCTTGACGTGGACCTGCCGATGCGCCGAAATGACATTGCCCTGGTCCGTCTCGATCGCATCTAACCGGCCTTTCGCACGGAGTCGGTCATGACGAAGTTCAACAAGCGTGAATTTATGGGTGCGCCGCTTGCCGCCCTGGGCTTGGGAATGGCCTCCCGGGCGGCGGCTCAGACTGAGGCGACTTCCGCTGCTCCCGATTACCGGCTCCCCGTGACCCCCGGCCCGTTCCAGCCCACCGTCGAATCACTCAAAGGCTATCAGGCGCCAGACTGGTTCCGCGACGCCAAGTTCGGCATCTGGGCCCATTGGGGCCCGCAGGCGGTGCCCGGCCAGGGCGACTGGTACGCGCGTTGGATGTACGTACCGGGACACCCCACTACGACCATCACCTGAAGACCTACGGCCACCCGTCGGAGTCCGGCTACAAGGACATCATTCCGCTGTGGACCGCCGAGAAGTTCGACCCGGACGCGTCAATGGAGCGCTACGCAGCGGCCGGTGCCCGGTATTTCATGTCGATGGGTGTGCACCACGACAATTTCGACCTCTGGGGTTCCACGGCGCGCGTTCGAGCCAGTGAATCAGGATGAGAAGACCAAGGAGGCCCGCCATGAGCCCGACGCACCCCGACAAAACGTAGAAGCACAGTTCCCCCTGTCCCGAGCAGGGCTTCCTGCCACAGCTCGCTTAGGAAAAGGTTGAGGCTCAAATGTCTGCAATGGGTCGAAAGCAAACGTTCGCATTCGGCACAGCTGAACGGCCGAATGTGGCCGTTTGCCGACTGACCGCTCAGGGCAGCTGTCAACCCGTTCCGACATTCGCTAGTTTAGCTACACATCGCGGCAAGGCTTGCGGACAATCGCCTAAGACCGTCGATCAAGCTTCCCAGCCGCCACCTAGAGCTCGGAAAAGGTCAATCTGCGCAGATGCGATTCGGGCATCCGCTTCGGAGAGGGCGGCTTGGGTGTCAGCTGCCGTGCGTTCTGCATCCAACAGTTCGAGCGAGCTGATGTCGCCTTCGCGTTGCCGCGCCCGGGTGATTCGCGCGGCTGTTTCCGCCTGCTCGCTTGCGGCGCGCAGCGCGTCGCGACGGGCGACGGTCTGCTGATATGTCGACAGTGCCGTTTCCGTCTCCTCCAGCGCCTGGAGAACAGTGCCGTCGAAGGTCGCCAGCGCCGCCTGCGTGTCCGCCCGTGCGCCGGCTAGGCGCGCTCGCGCCGCGCTGCGGTTCACCGTCCAATTGATCAGCGGGCCAAGCAGCCAGCTGATCGCATTCCCGCTCAGCACATTGCCCAAGCTCGAGCTGCTGGAGCCCGCCGAGCCGCCAAGCGTAATCCGCGGATAGAGGTCGGCGGTTGCGACACCAATTCGGGCCGTCGCCGCCGCAAGGCGTCGCTCGGCGGCACGTATGTCGGGTCGCCGAGCGAGCAAGGCAGCACCGTCGCCTACCGGAATCAGCTTGGCGAGGCGCAACGATGTCGTCCGGTTGGCAGCTTCGGTCGGAAGCTCGCGCGGCGCTCGGCCGGTCAGAGTTGCGAGCCGGAACAAAGCGGCCTGGCGTTCGGCACGGAGGAGGGGAACCTCCGCGCGTCGTTGATCGCGCAAGGCAGAGATGCGAGCAACGTCGAGTCCGTTGGCGAGCCCAACATCGTGCCTCCGCTGAGTCAGCGAAATCGAGCGATCGAGCAGCCCGACAATGCGCTCGGCAACTGCGATGCGTTCGGCGGAGGAGACCGCATCCGCATAAGCCCGCGTTGTCTCGGCCACGATGGCGACGCGCACTGCATCTGCGCCTGCTGCCGATGCCGCAACGTCGCCGCGGGCCGCCTCGATCCGGCGGTCTACTCGTCCGAAGAGGTCGACTTCATAGGCCACGTCGAGGCCAACATTGACCTGGAGGTCGCTGCGACCGGTGCCCGCCGCGCCCGGCAGTCTGCCATATTGGGCGCTACCCCCGACCCCGATTTGCGGCTCGCGAGCGCCGCCTTCTTCCCGCAGCATTGCACGCGCTTTGGCGAGCCGTGCGACCGCTATCCGAACATCGGTGTTCGCGGCCAATGCATCCGAGATCAGCCCATCCAGCACGGGGTCGGCATAGAGCCGCCACCATTTGTTATCGGGCATGCCGCTTGTCGTGAGGGTGGAATTCTCGACTGCCACGAACGGCCCCGTGGCTGAGGCCGCCAGCGGTGGCGCTCCATAGTGCGGCCCGCTCGCGCAGGCGGCGAGAGCAAGCGCAGCAGAACCCAGAAGCAGATTGCGTTGGAACATGTCCGGTCCTTATTCGGCAGGCACAAGTGCAGGTGCGGTGCCGCCGCCGCGGCGGGCCGCGATCCGGTCACCGAGCGATCGGCACACGACATAGAAGGTGGGAGTGAAAATCAGCCCGAACGCCGTGACTCCGATCATCCCGAAGAACACCGCGGTCCCGAGTGCCTGGCGAAGTTCTGCCCCTGCGCCTGTTGCAATCAGCAACGGAACCGATCCCAGGATGAAGGCGAAGCTGGTCATCAGAATCGGCCGCAAGCGGTCGCGGGCGGCGCGCACCGCCGCTTCCACCGGAGACATGCCGTTCGCCTCGTCCTGCCGCGCGAATTCCACAATCAGGATCGCGTTCTTCGCAGCCAGCGCAATAAGCACGACCAGGCCGATCTGCGTCAGCACATTATTGTCCATGCCGCGCAGGTTTACGCCGATCATCGCCGCAAGCAGGCACATCGGAACGATCAAAATGATCGACAACGGCAGCACCAGGCTTTCGAACTGCGCAGCCAGCACCAAAAATACGAACAGCACGGCGAGTCCGAATACCAGCGCGGACGTGCTTCCGGCAGCCTTCTGCTGATAGGCGATCCCGGTCCATTCGGTGCTGTAGCCAGGCGGCAGCGTTTCAGCGGCGAGCTTTTCCATCGTCTTTAGCGACTGTCCGGACGAATAGCCCGGCGCGGTATCGCCGTCGATCTCGACCGCGGGAAAACCATTGTACCGCGCAACACGATACGGCCCGGTGCGGTCTTCGAACGTTGTTACCGACCCGATCGGGACCATTGCGCCGGAGTTCGAACGGGCGCGCAGGTTGGCAATATCGGCCTCGCTGACGCGGTAAGGCGCGTCCGCTTGGGCGGTGACCCGATACGTACGCCCGAGCAGGTTGAAATCGTTGATGAACGCCGATCCGAGATAGACCTGCAGCGCCTCGAACACGCGGCTTGGGGGAACACCCAGCATATCCGCTTTGCCGCGGTCGATGTCGGCAAACACACGCGGGGTCGAGATGTCGAACAGCGTATAGATCTGCTTCAGGCCGGGTGTCTGATTGGCCTTGCCGATCAGGCCCCAGGAAACCCCAGACAATTGCTGGAAACTGCGGCCTCCCAAATCCTGTACCATGAGACGATAGCCGCCGGCCGACCCGATCCCCTGGATCAACGGCGGAGGCACGATCAGCAGGCGAGCTTCGTTGATGTCCCCCGTACGCTTTCGCGCTTCGTCCATGATCTGCGCGAATGAGACGCCCAGCTTGCGGCGTTCCTCAAACGATTTCAGCGGAATGTAGGCGGCGGCGGCGTTGGGCGCCTGAGTTTGCGACGCGCCGTCGAAGCCGGCCAGCATCACCGCGCCCTTGACCCCGTCGATCGGCAGGATGCGCGCGGCGACCTTGCGCATGACCGCGTCGGTGCGCTCCAGCGATGACCCCGGTGGCAGTTGGATGACGGTCAGGAAATAGCCCTGATCCTGCGCCGGGATGAAGCCCGTCGGCGTAATCCAGAACAGGCCGACCGTGGCGGCAATCAGCACTGCGTAGGCAGCCATCATCCGCTTGGGCGCGTGGACCAGCCGGCGGGTGACCCGCGCATAGCGGTCGCTGAAGCGATCGAACGTGCGATTGAACCGATCGCCGGCGGATTTGAGGAAAGCAGTCACGCGGTTGCCAGCCGGCTTGTCGTCTGAATGCGGCTTCAACAACAGCACCGCGAGCGCCGGCGAGAGCGTCAATGAGATTAGGAGCGAGATTATCGTGGCGGCGGAAATGGTCACCGCAAACTGGTGATAGAATGCGCCGGACAGGCCGTTCAGGAACAAGGTGGGCAAGAACACTGCGCACAGGACGAGCACGATCGCGACCAGCGCGCCGCCGACTTCATCCATCGAGGTTCGCGCGGCCTCAATCCCAGCCAGCCCGCGCGCGAGGTTGCGTTCGACATTCTCGACCACGACGATGGCGTCGTCGACCACGATTCCGATCGCGAGCACCAGTCCGAACAGCGACAAATTGTTCAGCGAATATCCGACTGCCAGCAACACCGCGAACGTGCCGATCAGCGACACTGGGATCGCGATCACCGGAATTACGGCGGCGCGCCAGCGCTGGAGAAAGACGATGATGACAAGGACGACCAGCAGGATCGCTTCGAGCAACGTCTCGATGACGGCGTCGATCGACTGGGCGATGAACTCGGTCGGGTTATAGATCACGCGATATTCGAGGCCCGCCGGGAATGTCTTCGATGCGGCCTTCATCTCATTTTCTACAGCGGTCGCGGCGGCGAGGGCATTCGACCCTGGGCGCTGGAAGACGCCGAGCAGGACGGTCGGCTCGCCCGACAAATAAGTGTTGGACGCGTAGTCGGCGGCCCCTAGCTCAACCCGCGCAACGTCCGAGACGCGCACCTGACGGCCAGCCGCATCGGTACGGATAATGACGTTGGCAAATTGCTCCGGGTCGGTGAGCCGGCCTTGTGTTTGCACATTGATCTGAAACGCGTTGCCGCTCGCGTAGGGCGGCTGGCCGAGCGTGCCCGCGGCGACCTGCACATTCTGAGCGCGCAGCGCGTCGACGATCTCACCTGCGGTCAGATCGAGCGCCGCCGCGCGATTGGGATCGATCCACACGCGCATCGCATAATCGCGCGAGCCGAACAGCTGGACATCTCCGACGCCGTCGATGCGACTTAGCCGGTCGCGCAGCTGCGTCAGCGCATAGTTCGACATATAGCCGCGATCGAGCACGTTGCCCGGCGACACCAGATTGACGACCATCAGGAAGTCTGGCGAAGTCTTGCGGGTCACAACGCCCAGCCGCTGCACTTCCTGCGGAAGCCGGGGAGCAGCGATGGCCACGCGATTCTGCACCAGCACCTGCGCGGCGTTGAGGTCTGTCCCCTGCGCGAAGGTCACCGTAATCGTGACCCGCCCGTCGCCGGTCGACTGCGACGACATGTACAGCATGTTGTCGACGCCGTTAATTTCCTGCTCGATCGGGGCCGCGACTGTCGATGCGACGGTTTCCGCGTCCGCTCCCGGATAGACCGCGTTGACGGTCACCGTTGGGGGAACGATATCCGGATATTGGGACACCGGCAGCGCGAAATATGCGAGGCCACCGATGACCGTGATCAGGATCGCGATGACCGCCGCGAAAATCGGGCGTGTGATGAAGAAGCGCGACATTCGCATTGAAATTCTCCGCGGCGGAAGCCGGTTCTGGTGACAGGCGATCAGCGGGTGGCGAAAGTGGCCTCGCCGCTTGGCGTGACAGGGGTCGGGGGCGGTGCTGCCGCCGACGCCAGCGGAGCGATGTTGCCCGCCCGCACCTGCGCCTTCATACCGGGCATGACGTTCTGCCCGCCGGCGATCACAACTTGATCCTTAGGCGTCAGGCCGGACCGGACGACCCGCAACCCATCGACCAATGGTCCGAGCACAACGGGGCGGGGGGTAAGGCTCCCGTCCTTGCCGGCAATCATCACGATCTTGCGTGTCTGATCGGTCTGCACGGCAGCATCGGGCACCAGCATCGCTGACGAAGCGCCGCTCGTTGCAAGCCGCATATTGCCAAACATGCCCGCCGTCAGGAACTGGCTCGGGTTGCTCAGCACCGCCCGCAGGCGAATCGTACCGGAGCGCGTGTCGAGGCTGTTGTCGGTAAAATCGAGACGGCCGCGCCAGCGATAATCCGTTTCGTCCTGGAGTCGGATCTCTACGGCTGAGGGACCCGCGCCACTTTCCTGCGCGCGACGCGCTTTCAGGAATAGGGCCTCGGACGCATCGAAGGTGAAATAGATGGGGTCGAGCGCGTTGATGGTCGTCAGCATCGTGCCGCCGCCGGTTCCGCCACTCTCGACGATGTTGCCCGCGTCGATCCGGCGATCGGAGATTCGCCCGCTAATGGGAGCGCGCACCTGCGTGAATCCGACATCCAGCGCCCGCGCCTGAATACGGGCCTGCGCACCCGCCAGGGATGCCTGCGCGGCTTGCACCCGCGCCCGAAGCCGATCGACATCGCTGCGCGACACGGCTTCGACCGCGAGCAGACGGTTGGCGCGCCCGAGATCGGCCTGCGCGAGCGCAAGATCGCTGCGCGCGCCCTGGGCCGCCGCTTGCGCTTCCGCAAGTGCGGCCGAATAGGGCCGGGCATCGATGGTGAACAGCAATTGACCCTTGCGTACGATTGAGCCGTCGGTGAAATGCACACCGACGATCGCGCCGGACACGCGTGGGCGGACTTCGACGCTGCGGCTGGCTTCGAACCGCCCTGAATAATCGTCCCACTCCGCAATCTGCCGAACAAGCGGTGTCGCGACGGTCACCACCGGTGGAGGTGGGGCGGCGGTGACCGGCGCCGACGAATTGCCGATCGCGACTCCGGCCGCCAGCGCAATAGGAAGGGCGATCAAGGACACCTTTTGCGGACGCGATAACCGCGCGGTGAACCGTCGCACGCTCGAAGATCGCTCGGCCCACAGACTGCCCTCATTCTGTGCAATCATGTTCACTGTGAATTCCTCCGGTGCTGATCGGCACGGGCCCGGGCGATCCTGTTTTGCAGAAGTTCGTGGTGGCTGTGCGTGAAACCAGCTGCGACAAAGCTCTGAACTTCGGATTCGGGGACGTTCCAGCGATGGCGCCAGGCCAACACCGCGATCCGCCGAAGAGCCTCAAGCCGGTCGTTCGCCAGCCGATTGGCGGGCTTCACTCCGAACAGCTCTCCGAGCAATCTCCAAAATCGGTTGGGCGTGCGCAGGCTTGCGAGGCTGTCGCGCTCGGCCATCGCGACGATCGACCATTCGAGGTCGGATAGCGTAGCGGCGGATCCCGTAGAGACAGCGCGCGCAGGCGCAGCAACGACAATTGATCGCGGCGGCCATTCGGCCATGGGTCGGGTAGCCATTGATTGTTCTCCGGTTCGGCGGACAATATTCGCCGTTCCGCGAAACGCAGGGTTCGCGGCTGCCAACTTTTCGACGTACAGAAGAGCACAACCATCCACGACCTAGGTCGTGGAGGGAGGCCTCTCGACACTGGAATTTAGACTGGGGCGACTCCTCACCGAGTCATGACGCGCCCGTTTTGCGATAAAAACGCATCGCTGCCGGCCGATCGCCGAATTTCTATACTGACTGGTATAAAAAGCTCGCGAGCCGCCGTCAATACTTTTTTACCGGGCGGTACTGAATGTGTGAATCATTTACCCGGCCACATGGCCAGACTGGTCTCGACGAGCGCCTCGAGTTGCTTTTTCGTCGCCCCGCTCCCCGCCTGAAAAGCGAGGCCCTGGAGGATCGCGCCAACATAGGCGCATAACCCTTCTACGTCGCAGCTTTCCGGCAAGTCCCCATCCGCTTTGGCGCGTTCGAGTCGGTCGCACAACGCACGTTGCGCCGAACGACGCCGAGCTGTCAGATCTGCGCGGATAGATTCGGCCTCGGAGGCGCAACTTACAGAGCCGATGATCCGCATGCACCCTTTCGGATCGCAATCATTGGTCTGCATTGCGAGCGCCCCGCGAAGGAGTCGCTCGGCGACTCCCCGCGACGTTGGTGCTTTCAGCGCTTCTCCGACATAGGCCAGTTTTTCGCGCTCGTAGAGGTCGAGCGCCTTACGAAACAGCGATTCCTTATTGCCAAACGCCGCATAAAGGCTCGGTCGCGTGATCCCCATCGCTTCGGTCAGATCGGTGAGCGAAGCGCCTTCATAGCCCTTGGTCCAAAACACGCGCAACGCGACCGCAAGTGCTTCCTCGACGTCAAACTCTCTCGGACGGCCCTTGCAGACCTTCGGCAATATGCATTCCATAACGATCGGTATATAAAATGGCCTGCCGTAAAAGTCTATTGGAGTCAGCGTTTGTGCGAAGCTTGCCCAAGTGGCCCCAAGACCGAAGTGTGCAACGCCGCTACGGCACCCTGCGCTGCCTGCTCAGCAATTGCACCTATGTCAGCGAGGTGGAGCAAAAGGGCAAAACCTACGCTGGTCAGCACGAGCCAATCGTTGCGCGTGAGTTGTTCGACAAGGTCCAGACGATCCTTGCCTCACGGAGCCTGGATAGCATGCGGCAGCCCAAGTTGGTCTCAGCCAGTCTGCTGCAGGGGCTGATCTTCGATTGTCACGGGCGCAGGATGGGACCGGCTCACACGACGCGCAACGGACAGCGGTTCCGCTACTACGTGACCCATTCCAAGAGCATCATGGAAAGCGAGCCAGCCGCCTATCGGCTGTCAGCAGAGGAACTCGAACAGCACTGCGCCACGCTGTTGGCCGACCACGTCGCTAGCCAAGTAGGCAGCGTCGATGATCATGCGAAAGCGAAGAGCCTGGCTCAGCTTCTCCTAACAGGATCTCATGCCGAGCGACGCGCATGTCTGATCGAGCGTGTGCGCAAGATCGTGGTCGGTGATGCCAAACTCTCCATAGAGCTCGTCGAAGGCCACATGCTCCAACGATCGCTCGAGCGTGTTCGCCACGGAAATGATGCCCGGCTGTTAATCGGAAAAGCACAAGGGGGCGAGCGGCCCAAACGTAACGCTCAACTTCTGCTTCTGCTTCAGGACGCGAACCGGGCTCGTACACTCGCGACTACCAAACCAAAGCTCAACCTCGAGCAGCTTGCAGCGAAGTTCGGTCGATCTACGGAACGCTACAAGCGGCTGCTGCGCTTGAGCTATCTGTCACCAACGATCGTCACCGCAATCATCCAGTCCAGCCAGCCCGGTCAGCTGACCAACCGACACCTCCAAAATCTGGATAGACTGCCGCTCAGCTGGGCCGACCAGGAAAAAATGCTGCTTGGCTAAGACGGCGACGCTATTTCCGAATCAAGACACACAAATCTGGCGCCGGAGAAAGCCGCTCTAAATTGCAGTGACTCGGCGCTTCGGGCTCTCTCCCGACGCGTCACAGGATAGCCGACCCGGCAAAGGTGGCGAAAAACCGCCAATCTCGCGGGCTTACGTGATCCAATTTATGCAATCAAGTCAGATACTTAGTCGCTGGTGACCCCTACGGGAATCGAACCCGTGTTTTCGCCGTGAGAGGGCGACGTCCTAACCGCTAGACGAAGGGGCCGCGCGGAAGCCGCGCCATATGTGGGCTGGATCGCGGCTAGTCAATCAATCGACCTTGAGCCGGAGGAACGCCATCGCGGCCAGCGGATTGTGCCCCCCGTACACGGGCGCGAGCTCACTAGGCAGGAAGTTCACGGCCACGAGGCCACCTGCGCCCAGCTTCACATTTTCCGAGATCCGGAAGTCTCGGATGGTGCCGATGGACAGCTTGCCGACCCGATACGCTGCGCCATGATCTGCTTCGTCGAGCAATTCGCGGTTCTCCGCCATCTCGCCGCGCGCGAACGCGGTCCACGAACCGGTTTTGAGCGAGGCTTCGGCGGTGAATGCATCATCCTTGTTGCCCTCGGCCGTCTTTCGTCCCCATGCGAGCGCACCGGCGAGCTTCATATTCGGCGCAATCTGTTTTGCGTAAAGCGCGCTTGCCGACCAGCGTTTCTGGTCGACGCCCGGCTCAAGCGCTTCGGGGTCTTCAAAATGCGCCCAGCTGCCTTGAAGCGACAGCTCCGCGGTAGGATTCCAAGACGCGCGCAATGCCGTCGAATCGAGCGGTCCGGTTTCGATGTCCCATCTCTTCTCGTCGGGCTCGCGGCCATTGAAGCGGCTCACTTCCAGTTTGACCCGGTCGAGAATCACACCCGCGGTGAGCACCCCGAAGCTGATATGCGTGGAATCGAGCCAGTGGTGACTGATCGGCGCTTCGGGCGAATCCATGATCGCTTCGCGGTGCATGAAGGCGGGGGGACCGAATGCCGGCGCGCCCGGCAGCCCGACATAGAGAAACACGCTGCTGTTCGCGCCGAGATTCTGCGAAATGGATGTGGAGAGCTCCATGAAAAAATCGTGCGGGTGCTGCCGATCCACCAGGCGAGTCTCGCCGTCGGCCGTCTCCCCGCTTGCAAGCAAAAGCGGATAGCCGCGGGCACCCATCAGCGGGTCCGGACTAAGCATCGCCTTGAACTGCAATTGACCATTGCCGAAGGGTCGTTGCGCCATGCCCATCGCCATGCCGGCGGCGAACAGCTTGTCGTCTCCGCGCCGCCCGCCCTGTCTGTCGTAGACGAGGTTGAGCACCCCGTGGGTCATCAGCATCCAGTCACCGCTGCGCATCATGATGCCCAGATGATCGCTGGTGTCGGGTTGCCACGCCGTCGCGGACGCTTCGCGCGCATTCGGATACGGACCCAGCGCTCCGACCATGCCGGAGTGGCCGGCATGATCGGCCATCCCGGGTGACGCCGCTGTTGAATGGTCCATCTGTGAATGATCGACGACCGGTAGTTCAGCCGACGGTGCCGGGCTGGCGCTGGGCGCTTGGTGACCGGAATGATCGACCGGCATGAGCTCTGCACCGGGCGGCTGTAACGGTGGTTGCGCTTCGAGGATACCAGTCACTCGGCGAGCCACCGGAGCAGTGCTCGCCGCAGGTTTGGCGGTGGCCCGGCGGGGCGCGGAAGGCTTGGCAGCGGCCTTTTTCGCAACCGGCCGTTTGGCTGCCGATTTGCTCGCCGTCATTTTCTTGGCGGGCACAATTTTCTTGGCGGGTGGCGGCATCACCATGCCCGGATGGCCGGCATGCTGGGCTACGGCGGGCGCGCTCGACAGAGCAAGCGCAAACGCACTGACCGCCAGACAGAATCTGGTGTTCATTTCAATCTCCGGATGAAGGAGGCGACCCTTCACGGGCCGCCCCCCTCAGTGACTAATGTGCGCTGTGCGCGGAAGGTTGTGCGGTCTTGCGTCCTCACCCTTGGCGCAGCACGCCATCGGCTTGTCCTTGGCCATGTCCTTGCAACAGGCGCAGCCCTTCATGCCAGCTTCCATGCCTTGATGTTGATCGGGGGACGCTGCGGACGCCGGGGCAGCGGGCTGAGCGCTGGCGACGAGCGCAGCCAGAATGGTTGTGATCATTGAAATTCTCCTGATTGAGATGATTGGTTCTAAAGTCTCAGGAGGACTTGGGCGGGGGCGTAGCAATCTCCGGCACGACATCATGGGTGAATTCCCGCGCCGAGATCCGCAAGGGTGCGTCGGGCAAGACGGCGAGCTGGACGGAAACGAAATCACCGACCGGCAAGGCGGAGCATGTCGAGCATCCGCTATGGATGTCGAACGTGTTGCTCGACACTGGGGCTTTCCCATCGCCGCAATGGTTGGCCATGGCGCTCGCCGCCGACGCATGCGGGGCCGCAGCCGCGCCGCCCGCCCACAAAGGCATTAGCACGAGCGCGGTCAGCGTCAGCAATCGGAGGATTCCTGTAACCATCGCGCGGGAGATAAGCCTGCCGGGATGAATGGACAATGGCCATAGCCGAAAGGACATGGTCGGTTCGGCTCGGCTATTTACAGCCGTCGCTCAGCCGCGCTCGCTCAGGAAGCGCATCAGCTCCGCCAGCGTCAATTCCATCTGATCCTGCATCTGGCTGACCAATTCGTTTTCGCGCATGCCGCCATGATCGAGCGGCTTCGAATAGCTGTCGGAAAAAGCGATCAGATCGTCGCGGTCGAACACGCCCTTGGCGACCAGCTTGGCGAGGATCACCAGCAGCCCGTTGGTATTGGCGATGGTACCGGCCACCAAAGCTTCGTCGACCATCGACAATTGCTTGTCGCTCGCTTCGGTTTCGTCGTGACCCTCCATCATTCTTATTGTGGGGCACTCGCCGCTTCTGGCAAGTGCTCGGGCGCGGCATATTTTGTCAGTGCCGCCCAAGCGGCCACCTTTTGAGCAAACGGACGCGTATTCGCAGCGCTCGATGACGGCAGGTCGATCAGAGTCAGCCCGGGTCGCACGGAGATCAGCCTGCGCCCCGCCGATGCCGCTGCTGCGCCATTAAAAGCGATCGCTCGGACGTGCGGGAATTCGTCAAGCAATCGGTCAAGCGGATTAGGCTCGGCCCCTCGGATTGACTGATCGAGACTGCCCCGCCGGTTCGCGGAGGCGATGACGTCCCAAAGGCCAATGCGGCGGCGCGCGAGCGTGGCCAAGCGTTCCTCATACGAAACTGCACCCAGGTTTTCGCCAAGTGCCTGTTCGAGAAGACGCCAGAACTGGTTGGTGGGGTGCGCATAATAACAGCGCACGGCAAGCGACGCGTCGCCGGGCAGACTGCCAAGGATGAACAGGCGCGCGTTGGGCGGAGCGATCAGCGGCAGCCCGAACTTGACCATCGTTGTCGCGGCACTCGCCATTTTGCCTTTGACGTTCCGTTCGTTAATGACTGGGGCGTGCAGCCGAGCGACCTTCGCATCGCCCTCTTTTCGGGCAATTACAACTATGTCCGCGATGGCGCGAACCAGGCGCTCAACCGGCTGGTCGAATATCTGCTACGGATCGGCGCCAACGTCCGGATCTACGCGCCGACGGTCGCCGAACCGGCTTTCCCGGCGACCGGCGATCTAGTCAGCGTTCCATCCTTCCCGATCCCGTTTCGCCCGGAATATCGGATGCCGCTGGCGCTCACTCCAGCAATCCGCCGCGATTTGAGCCTATTCGCTCCGAACGTGGTCCACATCGCCAGTCCCGATATCGTCGCGCATCGCGCTGTCAGCTGGGCGCGGAGACGCAACATCCCGGCGATTGCGTCGATCCACACCCGTTTCGAAACCTATCTCGCTTACTATCACTTGCAGGCTTTCGAGCCGAGCGCGCGGGCGATCATGCGGCGACTTTACGGCCGCTGCGACGCGATTGTGGCTCCGGCGGAATCGACGGCAGCGGTGCTCCGCGCGCAGCGGATGAACAAGAATATCTCCATCTGGTCGCGCGGCATCGATCGCGCTCAGTTCAATCCTGAACGGCGGGATTTGCAATGGCGCCGAGAGCTAGGACTGGGGGATGACGAGTTCGCAGTCGCGTTCCTCGGCCGCATCGTGATGGAGAAAGGGCTCGACGTTTTCTCGGCCGCGGTCACTACGCTGGCCGAACGCGGAGTCCGCCACCGCGTCGTCGTGATCGGCGACGGTCCAGCGCGATCTTGGTTTGAGCAACAATTGCCTGATGCAATATTTGTTGGTCAAGAAATTGGGCCCGATCTTGCGCGCGCGCTGGCCAGCACCGACGTTCTGCTCAATCCGTCGATAACCGAGACATTCGGCAATGTGACCCTGGAAGCCATGGCCTGCGCGCTGCCGGTGATCGCGGCGGTGGCGACTGGAACCACCAACCTTGTGCGCGATGGCGACAACGGAATGCTGGTCGAACCGGGCGACTGCAATGCGATGGCCGACGCGTTGCAGGCCTATGCGCAGGACGCCAAGCTTCGTCGAATACATGGTGCCGCAGGTCTGGCCATTGCGCAAACCCGAGACTGGGACACCATCAATTCCGCCGTCCTCAAAGTCTATGAACGGGCGATCGAACGGCGCGCCCGGCTGGCAAGGATCACCGGGCGCTAGAGCCGCTATTTTACCCGTTCGATCCGTTGTGCGGCTTCGTCGAGGATAGCGGCGATCTCGTGCAGCAAATCCTCACCGAGACCGTCGCGGCCGATCCGATTGCCCAGCGCCGCCATCAGATTCTTCACCGCCCGGCCGATCGCTGGCCCGGTCGCGCTGCGCTCGGGCGGAGCGAGCCCCTCCAGCCGCTCGAACAAGGCCTCAACCTCGTCGGCTCGATCGACCAGTTGCTGCCGGCCCTGCTCGGTGATCTGGAACGGCTTGCGTGACCCTTCGGCGATAGCCTCCTCGATCAGTTCCATATCCTGAAGCAGCGTCAGCGTCGGATAAACCACGCCGGGGCTCGGCGCATATTCGCCGCCGGTCAGCTCCTCGATCGCGCGGATCAGATCGTAACCATGACGCGGCTCGTCGGCAATAAGCTTGAGCAAGACGAGACGAAGCTCGCCGCCTCCGAACATCCGTCGGCGGCCACGCCGTCCTCCGCGCGGTCCATCCTCAAATTCGAAGTGGAACGGGCCGAAGCCGCCACCGAAGCCGCGCGGACCGCCCCGCATCGCGAACAATCCCCGCAATCCTTCAAGACCTTCCGGCCAGCCGCCGCGGCCATGCCGCGGGTTGCATCCATGCCAATGTCGATGTCCCATGATCACCTCCTGATTACTTTCTGATCACCGTAAGATATATCTAAGATGCATCAATGCAAGAGGGTCGTGCATTTTCTTTGTGAAGCTTAAGACGACCGCCATGGCTGACCTCTTCGCCGAACCGCAACCAAGCGGCCCCAGCGCGGCGGAGGCGGACGCACCGCTGGCTGACCGGCTTCGGCCACGCAGCCTCGGCGACGTCGTCGGGCAGGAACATTTGACCGGCCCGGACGGGGCAATCGGGCGGATGGTCGCGGCCGGCAAGCTCAGCTCGATGATCCTGTGGGGACCGCCTGGAACGGGCAAGACAAGCGTCGCGCGTTTGCTCGCCGCCGCCGTCGGGCTGCGCTTCGTCGCGATTTCCGCGGTCTTCTCCGGGGTCGCCGACCTCAAGAAAGTGTTCGCCGAGGCGCAGACCGCGGCGCGCGTGGGCCAGCGCACCTTATTGTTCGTGGACGAAATCCATCGCTTCAACCGCGCGCAGCAGGACGGCTTCCTGCCCTATGTCGAAAATGGCACTGTCACCCTGGTCGGAGCGACGACCGAGAACCCAAGCTTCGAGTTGAACGCCGCGCTTCTGTCGCGCTGCCAGGTTCTGATCCTGCGCCGGCTCGATCATCAAGCGCTCGGCCAATTGATCGAGCGTGCGGAGGCCGAGGTAGCGCGCCCGCTCCCGCTGACTCCGGAGGCGCGGTCGGCGCTGATCGCCAGTGCCGACGGCGACGGACGGTTCCTCCTCAACCAGGTGGAAACTCTCTTTGACGTTCAGCGTGGCGAGCCGCTCGATCCGGCCGGCCTCGCCGCTTTGCTGCAGCGCCGGGTGGCGATCTACGACAAGGACCGCGAGGGCCATTACAATATCATTTCCGCGTTGCATAAATCGATCCGGGGCAGCGACCCGCAGGCCGCGCTTTACTATCTCGCGCGGATGCTGACTGCGGGTGAAGAGCCATTGTACGTGCTGCGCCGGCTGACGCGCGCCGCGGTCGAGGACATCGGCCTCGCCGACCCGCAGGCGCTGGTGCAATGCATCGCGGCCAAGGACACGTACGACTTCCTCGGCTCGCCCGAAGGAGAACTCGCGATCGTCCAAGCCTGCCTCTATCTCGCAACCGCGCCCAAATCGAACGCCGCCTACGCCGCGCAAAAAGCCGCGTGGCGCTCGGCCAAGGAGACCGGATCGCTGATGCCGCCCGCGCACATCCTCAACGCTCCGACCGAGCTGATGAAGGACATCGGCTATGGCAAGGGCTATACCTACGACCATGACACCGATGAGGGATTTTCCGGACAGGATTATTGGCCGGACGAGATGAGTCCGCAACGCTTCTACGAACCGGCCAGCCGGGGGTTTGAGGCGAAGATTGCGGAGCGCATTGCCTATTGGGACTCATTGCGCGTTAGGGACGAACACAAACCGGAATAGCGGAGGCAAATATGTACCGAAGCGATGTGCCCACGGCCTATTGGCGCGACCAGATCCTTATCTGGGGGCCCAAAGTCCTGTTCGCGATCATCATCCTCGTCGCCACCCACTTCGTGGCCAAGGCCGTGCAATGGGCGGTCGGCAAGGCGGTCGATCGCGTGCCCGTGCTCAAGCGTCATCCCGACGCTGGCGGAGAATCGGTTGGTACGGAGCTTGGACGGCTTGCCTATTGGCTGATCTGGCTGGTCGGCCTGATCGCGGCCTTGCAGCCGCTCGGCCTGTCGGGCGTGTTGACCCCGGTTACCAACATGACAAACGAAGTCTTCGCTTTCCTGCCACGCCTGCTCGGCGCGGCATTGTTCTTCTTCGCCGGGCTGATCCTGGCCAGAATCGTCCGCCACATCATCGAGGCGGCGCTCGGGGCAATCAATCTCGAACGGCTGCTAGGCCGGGCCGGCATCAGTGTTGGCGAGGCACCCTTGGCGGTCGATCCGAACGGGGTCACCAGCGAGGGGATGGCGCCTGCGCGAAGCTCGCTGGCGAAGGCGGTTGCTGTCACGGTGTCCGCGATCATCATCATCTTCGCGGCCATCGGCGCGCTTCAGATCCTCCAGATCTCGGCGATTTCCGATCCGGCGACGGCGATGCTGAACTCGATCGCGCTTGCCATCCCGCAAGTCATTGCCGCACTCATCATTATCGCCATCGCGTTCGTAATCGGACGCTGGGTGAAGACGTTGCTCGAAACGGTGCTCCCGAGCCTCGGCTTCGACCGGACGGTCGCGGCGCTCGGCGTAATGCCGGCGACGACAACCCCGTCGCGCATCGTCGGCACCATCGCGATGACGGCGGT
>JBDSZD010000199.1:0-2725 GCA_039925325.1 Sphingomicrobium sp. | reverse complement strand
AAAGCGTTCGCGGGATGGGCTTGATGCTCGGCATCAAGATGAAGACCGACAGCCGGGCGTTCGTCACGTATTTGCGCACGCGCGGAATCCTGACCGTTGCAGCCGGCGACAATGTGATGCGCGTGCTGCCGCCGCTGATCATCGACGAAAGCCATGTTCGCGAATTCGTTGAAGGTTTGTCGGCGGCGGCGGCCGATTATGAGGCGCCGGTCGCGGCTTGATATCAATGAACGAGGTTGGCGATGCCCGCGGTTGTCCCGCGCGCGCTCGCTCCCTATTTTCCTCGGATGCGGCCAATCGCGCTCAACAGTGACGTCGTCCTTGGCGTCACCATTCCCTCGCGCAATGCGCGTGGCCGGGTGGCGCGGCTCGGTCCGGCGCTCGATGCGGTGCTTGCCAGCCACAATTATCCCCCGGCGATCGAGACCCTGCTGGCCGAGGCGCTCACGCTGACGGCGCTGCTGGGCGCATTGCTCAAGGACTCGAAGGGCCAGATGACGCTGCAGGCGCAGACCGAGGGCGGAATCGTCGACCTGCTGGTGTGCGACTTTCTGGGCGGCGAGCTGCGGGGTTACGTCCGCCACGATCCCGAGCGACTGGAGGCGGCGGCCGGCGAACTGCGGCTCCCCGACCTGCTCGGCCAAGGCTATCTCGCAATCACCTTCGACCAGCCGACCACCGACGAACGCTATCAAGGGATCGTTCCGCTGGAGGGCAAGAGCCTCGCCGACGCCGCGCAAAGCTATTTCTCGCAGTCGGAGCAAATTCCGAGCCTCGTCCGGCTCGCTGCGAAGAAGGCGGACGGGCGGTGGAGCGCCGGTGGACTGTTGCTTCAGCATCTGCCGGAAGGCGAGGAAGGCCGCGAGCGGCTGCATGCGCGGCTCGATCATCCGGACTGGCCCCACGTCGCCGTCCTTGGCGGATCGGTGAAAGCGGATGAACTTGTGGATTCGAGCCTCCCGCTCGATGCGCTGATCTGGCGGCTGTTCCATGAAGAGGACGAGGTGCGCACCCTGGACGCGCTTAAGCTCACCAAGGGCTGTCGATGCGATCCGGATTACGTCCGCTCGGTAATATCGCGCTTTCCCGTGGACGAGCGCGCCGCGATGGTCGGCGAGGATGGGTTCATCCGGGTCGATTGCGAATTCTGCTCGACCAGCTTTCCGCTTCGAACCGACGAACTTGAATAGGCATTTGCCGTGCAATCTTAACGCGCTGCATAACTTATGCTAATTGCGGAGCCATGGGACGGGTGCTGAAACTTGTTGCTTTGACTGTAGCTGTCGCTGGCTTGGCCAGCGCGGGCCAGCCGTCGGCGCTCACGCAAACAGCGGGAGGTTTGTGGGAAGTTTCCGGCACGCCCGGAGCTTCTCAGCCGATTCGGCAGTGCGTCGCCGATACCCGTGTTCTCGCCCAGTTCGAACATCGCGGTCAGCCTTGCCCGCGGACTGTTCTGGGTGATTCTGGGCCGACCGCGATCATTCAGTATAATTGCTCGGATGGCGGTTTCGGCAGGAGCAAGGTCACCGTCATAACGCCGCGGTCGCTACGCATCGAAACGCAGGGAATTTCCGGGGGGTTGCCCTTTAATTATGTCATTCAGGCCCGGCGGGTCGGAAATTGCCATACCCGTTAAGGCGCTGTTTAACCATTGAGATGTAATGCGAGGAGGTGCCGGATTGGCACGCTTTCCTCCCAATCGAACGTACGCGTTCGATCACTGGGCCGCCCTTCACGGGGCGGCCCTTCTTTTTAGGCGCGCCGCCCTTCACGGGGCGGCCCTTCTTTTTTATCCTGCGCTGAGGCCCTAGAGGCGCGGCCATGACTTACGCAGTTGTTTTGCTGTCCGGCGGGCTCGATTCGATGGTGTGCGCGGCGCTTGCCCGGGAAGCGGGCTTCAGCGTGCTTGCGCTGACGATCGACTATAATCAGCGGCACCGGGTCGAAATCGCCGCTGCCCGGCAAATCGCGGCGGAATATGCTGAGCGGCACATCATCCTTCCGATCGACCTGCGCGCTTTCGGAGGGTCGGCGTTGACCAGCGATACGTCGGTACCGAAGGATGGGCTGGGGGAGGGGATACCCGTGACCTATGTGCCGGCGCGAAACATGATCTTTCTCAGCCTGGCGCTCGGGTGCGCGGAAGCGGCCGGTGCGCGCGACCTGTTCATCGGAGTCAATGCGCTGGATTATTCGGGCTATCCGGATTGCCGGCCGGAATTCATCGCCGCATTCGCCCGAACCGCAAATCTGGCGACCAAGGCCGGCGTCGAAGGTCAACCCTTTACCATTCACGCCCCGCTGCAAAAAATGAGCAAGGCCGACATTGCGCGGGAGGCCGTCCGGCTAGGGCTGGATGCGGGAATAAGCCACAGCTGCTACGATCCGACGCCCGATGGCCGTCACTGTGGGCTGTGTGATGCGTGCCGGCTGCGGGCGAAGGGTTTTGCCGACGCGGGACTCCCCGACCCGACCGTTTACGTATGACCTATGCGGTCAAGGAAGCCTTCCTGACGCTACAGGGAGAGGGGGTGCAATCGGGCAGCCGCGCCGTCTTTCTCCGCTTCGCAGGGTGCAATTTGTGGAGCGGTCGCGAGCAGGACCGATCGAGTGCGCAATGCACATTCTGCGACACGGACTTCGTCGGAACCGACGGGATCGGCGGCGGCAAGTTTGCCGATGCGGACCAACTCGGCGGCCATGTCGAGACGCTTTGGGGCGCGGG
>JBDSZD010000198.1:0-3595 GCA_039925325.1 Sphingomicrobium sp. | reverse complement strand
GCAAGGTCGACCCCCGAGCCATCCATCTTGACCCGCGGTTTGACGTTATAATCGATCACCCGTTTGACGGCGACGAGCAGTTTCACTTCGCTTCTCCACCTTCTTGGAGCGACCCCGTCTTCGTATCTAGACGAAAGATCGATCCATTGTCTTTCTTACCCACCACAACTGGACCAATAGAGCGCGCTTCTTTTACATGGTCGACGATAATCGTTCCGCCATGAGCTATTTGACTTTCGCCGTCGTGCTCGACCCAAAAAAACCGTTCTCGAAATCGGTTCGGCTCTCACCGATCCCATCCCCCGGCCGGCAAGCCGCAAGCAGGACAAGAAGGGCAAGCCCACTCCTGTTCACGCCGCCACCTTCACTTCGGCGACGATCTTGCGCGCCGCGTCACCGAGGTCGTTGGCGGCGACGATCGGCAGGCCCGAATTGGCCAGGATCGCCTTGCCCTCGGCGACATTGGTCCCCTCGAGCCGGACCACCAGCGGGACTTTCAGATCGACCTCGCGCGCCGCAGCGACGATGCCGTCGGCGATGATGTCGCACTTCATGATGCCGCCGAAGATGTTGACGAGGATGCCCTTCACCGCTGGATCGGCAAGGATGATCTTGAACGCCGCGGTGACCTTTTCCTTGTTCGCGCCGCCGCCGACGTCGAGGAAGTTGGCGGGGAAGGCACCGTTCAGCTTGATGATGTCCATCGTCGCCATCGCCAGACCAGCGCCGTTGACCATACAGCCAATGTCGCCGTCGAGCTTGATGTAGGCGAGGTCGTGCTTCGACGCCTCGATCTCCATCGGCTCCTCCTCGGTCAGGTCGCGCAGCTCGGCCAGATCCTTGTGCCGGAACATGGCGTTCGAATCGAAGGCGACCTTGGCGTCGAGGACGAGCAGTTTCCCGTCCTCGGTCACCGCCAGCGGGTTGATCTCGATCTGGCTCGCGTCGGTGCCGACGAACGCGTCATAGAGCTTGGCCAACACGAACTGCGCCTGTTTGGCGGGGTCGCCCTTGAGGCCGAGGGCGGCGGCGACGGCGCGGCCGTGGTGGGGCATCAGGCCGGTCGCGGGATCGATGGTCAGCGTGTGGATCTTCTCGGGCGTGTCATGCGCGACCGCCTCAATATCCATGCCGCCTTCGGTCGAAACGACAATGGCGATTCGGCCGGTGTCACGGTCGACCAGCAGCGCGAGGTAGAATTCCTGGGCGATGTCGACGCCGTCGGTGATGTAGAGCCGCTGGACGTCCTTGCCGTGCGGACCGGTCTGGATGGTCACCAGCGTCCTGCCGAGCATTTCCTCGGCATGGGCGCGGACTTCCTCGACCGATTTCGCAAGCCGGACGCCGCCCTTGGCATCGGGCCCAAGCTCCTTGAATTTGCCCTTGCCGCGGCCGCCGGCGTGGATTTGCGCCTTCACTACCCAAAGGGGTCCGGGCAGTTTTTCGGCGGCGGCAACCGCTTCATCGACAGACATTGCAGCGTAACCGGCGGGTACCGGCACACCATATTTGGCGAGCAGCTCTTTGGCTTGATATTCGTGGATGTTCATGGACGCGGGCCTTAATCAGATTGGCGCCACCATGCAAAGCCGCGAGCCGCCCATTTCCGCCACCCGCAAGATCATCCATGTCGACATGGACGCATTCTATGCATCCGTGGAGCAGCGCGACGATCCCGCGTTGAAGGGCCGGCCGGTCGCGGTCGGCGGCGGACATCGCGGCGTCGTTGCAGCGGCATCCTATGAGGCGCGCAAGTTCGGGGTGCGCTCGGCGATGCCATCGGTCACCGCCAAGCGACGCTGTCCCGAGCTGCTGTTCGTCAAGCCGAGGTTCGAAGTCTACCGCGCGGTGTCCCAGCAAATCCGCGCGATCTTTGCGGATTACACCGAGCTGGTCGAACCGCTGAGCCTCGACGAGGCGTATCTCGACGTGACCGAGGACCGCCACGGGCTGGGCAGCGCGCGCGCGATCGCCGAGTCGATCCGCCAGCGCATTCGCGACGAAACCGGCCTGACCGCCTCAGCCGGCGTCAGCTACTGCAAGTTCATCGCCAAGCTCGCCTCCGATCACCGCAAGCCCGACGGTTTGTGTGTGATCACGCCCGAGCGTGGCCCCCAGTTCATCGCCTCATTGCCCGTCGCGCGCTTCCACGGGGTGGGGCCGGTCACCGCGAAAAAGATGGAGCGGCTGGGCATCCATACCGGCGCCGACCTTCGCGACTGGAGCGTGCCGCAGCTTGAGGCGCATTTCGGAAGTTCGGCCAATTGGTACTGGCGCATCTGTCGCGGCATCGACGAGCGCGAAGTGAAACCGGACCGGCCCTACAAATCGGTCAGTGCGGAGCGCACCTTCGACGAGGATCTGGTCGACCGGGATCGGCTGTCGGCCGAGCTTGAGCGGATCGCGGGCTTTGCTTGGGACCGGGTCGAGCGGGCCGAGGCCAGCGGGCGAACGGTGACCCTGAAAATCAAGTTCGCCGATTTCACGCTCATCACCCGGTCGCGAAGTTTTGCCTTTGCGCTGCCCGACCAAAAGGCGTTCGCAGCCGCCGGGCTGGCCCTGCTCGAAAGCCTCCATCCTTTGCCTCAGGGCATCAGGCTGCTGGGCCTGGGGCTGCACAATCTCGAGCAGCCGGGGCTCGACGGGCCGGTTCAGCTCGGACTGGCGATTTAATTAATGATGTGCTATATAATTGTCACAAAGCCGCCACCGTCATCTCGTGGAGGCTGACTATCAGGAACTTGACACAAGGCAGGGAGCCGCGACCGTTGGTCGTTTTGGGGGACGATGCGGACGTATCGGCTCTGGACTGCCTTAAAACCGGAAAGGTGCACAATGGCTGCTAAAGCGCTTAGCTTCGACGTTGGCGATTATGTCGTTTACCCCAAGCATGGAGTCGGTCGCGTCGTCGAGTTGCAGAGCACGGAAATTGCTGGTGCCCATCTCGAACTGTACGTCCTCCGTTTCGAAAAAGAAAAGATGACTCTTCGCGTGCCGGTCGCAAAGGCTGATTCGGTGGGCATGCGCAAGCTATCGTCCGACAAGACGATGAAGGACGCGCTCGAAACCCTGACCGGCAAGCCGAGGGTCAAGCGCACCATGTGGTCGCGCCGCGCCCAGGAATATGAAGCGAAGATCAATTCGGGCGACCTCACGTCGATCGCCGAAGTGACCCGCGACCTGTTCCGCGCCGACGATCAGCCCGAGCAAAGCTATTCCGAGCGGCAGATTTTCGAAGCCGCCTCGTCGCGTCTCGCGCGCGAGCTGGCCGCAATGGAGCAGGTCGACGAGCCGACTGCGCTCAAGCAGCTACTCGAAATTCTCAACAAGGCTGCGGCGATCCACAACAAGGCGAAAGCTGAGCTGGCGGCGTAAGCCGAGCACTCCTTCTCAAGCCACAAAAGGGGCGTGCCTGCGGGTGCGCCCCTTTCTTTTGATCTCTTGCACCTCTTGCCGTCCTGCTGTATTGTGGCACTAACACAGCAAATACCGATTGATTGGTGAGGAGGCGAAATGAGCAAGACCCTGAAACTGATCGTTGCCGCGGCCGCGGCTGCATTGGCGGCCGCCTGCAATCATGCCGGAGCGGAAGAGG
>JBDSZD010000197.1:0-1611 GCA_039925325.1 Sphingomicrobium sp. | reverse complement strand
AGGCGGGTGCCGGACGCGGCGCTCAGTCGCAAAAGCACTTCGCCGAAACACAGGATTGGTCCGGCGCGATCAAGATCCATGCTGCTTGCTACTCCGCTGCCAAATATGAGGGTGCGGCTTGCTCCAGCGTCACACGCTGCAAGTCAAGTCGCAGCTAGTGCGACCGCTTGCTGCGGTCATCCAGCCAGCCATTGTCGAGCAACCAGTCGTGCAGCCGATCGGACCAGCGGGACACGGAAATCCGGTTGCTGCGGTCGACGTTGAAGGCGTGATCGGTCTCGGCGAACATATGCAATTCCGCCGACACTCCGGACCGTCGCAATAATTCGTACAGCTGGACTGTCGGCGGACCGCAGCATTGGTCGCGCGATCCCGCCACGAGAAAAGCGGGCGGCGCGTAAGCCGGGATCGGACCTTTGACTGCAAGCGGGCCGGGATAGACGAGCACCTGGAAGTCGGGACGGGAGCTGACGGCGCTCAGTGCGTCACGCGGGGCCTTGGCATATTCAGTAGGATAATTGGCCACCAGGGACACCAGCTCACCGCCCGCCGAAAATCCCATCAATCCGATCCGTTTGGGGTCCAGGCCAAAATCGGCGGCGTGGGCGCGAACCCATTTGATGGCGCGGCTGGTATCGCCCGCCGCATCGCCCTCGATGGTGTAGGTGCTGCCGGTTTCTCGGGCGAGGCGGTATTTGAGGACGAACGCGGACACGCCCATGCGATTGAGCGCCAGCGCGGCCTTCGCACCTTCGCTGTCGATCACCAGCAAGCCGTGACCGCCGCCCGGTAGCACGACCATCGATGCTCCATTGGTATGGGCTGGATCGGCGGGATAAATGGTGAGGGACGGGTCATGGATATTCTTGACCCAATAGTCCTTGGCTTGCTCGGGTTCGTTGCGCCGTGCTTCCGATCCGGGCGCGCCGTTCGGATAGAGTTTTACCGTCACCGGGGATTTTGGGACCTGTGCCCTGACCGGCGCCGAACCGAGGAGCGCGAGCGCGACGGAGATCGAGCGAAATAGCACTGAGCGGCACCCTTCGATTGAAAGCGGCCGGTTCTTGCATGCCGGGGGATTTGCCGCCAGCCGCAGCGTAACGTTAACCATCTTCGTCTAGGCGAAGTTTCGAACGGTGCGTGGGGGCAAGATTGAACGCGACTAGTCCCGACCGCCGGCCTGCTTCCCTGAACCTGCCCCTCGACCTCATCGTCATTGCGGTGTTCGTGTTCGCAATCGCATTTCGGCTGGGCTTCAGCGGCGGCGTGTTTTTCGATGGCGACGTCGCCTGGCATTTGGCGACGGGGCAGTGGGTCCTCAGTCACCTGCACGTGCCGACGGTCGACTCGTTTTCCTTCTCAGCTTTCGGCAAGCCGTGGATCGCGCATGAGTGGCTTTCGGCCGTGCTGATGGCGCTGGCCTATAATGGCTTCGGCTATAGCGGCGTGGCGTTTCTGGTTGCGCTGGCGATCGCGCTGACCCTGCTGATCATCGGCCTTCACGTCCGCCGCTGGGCCGATCCGGTCGAGCTGACAGCGATCCTGCTGACCGTGGTGCTGGTCCTCAACCCCTTCGCGCTCGCCCGCCCGATGGTGCTGATGTGGCCGATG
>JBDSZD010000196.1:0-4841 GCA_039925325.1 Sphingomicrobium sp. | reverse complement strand
ACCGGCCCGCACCCCCACCCGGCCAACCCACCGAGTGTATCCTATGGGTTGGCCGGGCGGGGGTGCGGGCCGGTGCCGATCAACTCGCCTAACCACGCTTCTTCGCCGCTTTCGGCAAGGGACGCATGAGTTTCGCAAGCGCCATCCGGGCGATCTCGCGCCCCATCTTGTCGCCGGCTTCGTTTGAAAAGCGGTAGTGAACGCCGCCGAGCGTGCGCGAAAAGGACACTTCGCGCGCCCAATCGTCCCAGCTCGGTAGGGCCTGGATCGCGCTGTTGGCGATCGAGCGCGATGCCACGCGAACGCCGCCGGGTGGTTTTGCCCCCACTTCGGCCGTCATGAACTCGGCGGTCGAGCCGCTGAAGATGCAATGCCCGCACGGATATTCCGGATGGTTGGGGGTTGCGATCAAAGGTTCCCAGCTACGATCCGGCTGGGTCGCGTCATTGCCGTCCTTGTCGCCGTTGCGGATCGCGGTGATCGGCCGCCAGAAATTATAGTGCAGCTTGGCGTCGGCAATCGCCATCACGGCATCGTCCGAAATCATCTGCAGCAGCGCGAACATGCGCGCATTCTGCACCGCCGAGCGACCCGGAGCGTCGGCGGCGAGCCGCAGCGACGGCGTCATGCTGGGCGTGATCCGATAGCGCGCCATCAGGGTCTGGTACGCTGTACGCTCCTTGCTGGTCCTGGCGCCGAGGCGCTTCACTTCATCATAGTCGCGGACCCAAACTTCGCTGGTCATGGCGGGTGGGGCGGCGGGGCGGACTGCGGCGGCGTGGGGCATGATCCACGGCTTGAATGCGACGCTGGTCGGGTCGAACACCGGCAATTGCGTCGGCACCCATACGCCCGGCTTCGCGGCCGGCAGATAGGGGGTGAGGGCGACGGTCGGATCGATGTTCCCGAATTTTAGCGCGGCTTCGGCGGCGGCTTCGCCGATCGCCTTGCCCGAATCGCGCGCCGCAGCGTCCATCACCTGCTCCATCGCGATGGAATAACTGTCTTCGAGCGCGGTCTTTTGACCGGGGAAGTGGGCGAGGAGCACCTTGAAAGCGGCAGTCACCGCGGCGGCGTCCTGCGATGCCTTGGGATGGCCGACCGCCAGTCCGACATAGCTTTCGTAGCGGCGGTCGATGGCGTTGACCGCCTCGAACATCGCCAGCGCGACTTGTGTTTGCGCATGGTCGTGATCGGGGGTGCGCGGGGCGGTGGGCGGCGGCGCGGCAGCGGTCTGGATGGCCTGCGCGAAATCCATCCACTCGCAGATGGTGTCGGCCCCGGCCGGCGATGCGGCGGCGAGCGCTCCGAACGCGAGTCCGGCGTAGAGAATTTTCTTCATGGTCCCCTGCCCCCAAGAGATGATCGTGCCGCAGCTTGTCAGCCTGTCCATCGGAGAGGTCAATGGCCGTTCGACGAGCGTCGGCGCCGCGAACTTATCGAACTTCGTCCACAGGCGAGAGGGGAGGTGCAGCCGATTTTCTGACTGCGTGGCCGAAAATTTGTAAAGTTTGGAAAGTTCGCCGGCGGTGCGCACGGCCAAGCGGGGGAAGCAGGATGCGGGGGTCGAGTGTACGGGCGGCATAATGCGTTGCTTGGATCACATTTCGGCTGCTGTAGGACAGCGAAATCGAAGCGCCGTTGAAGCAGAGGGCCAATTCTGCTATATGTGTATATCAAGGAGCTTCACGATGTTGGCGATCAGATTGGACCAGGAGATCGAGGGCAGGCTCGATCGGCTCGCGGCCAAGACCGGGCGAACCAAGACTTTTTACGCGCGCGCGGCGATCGAGGCGCATCTCGACGATCTCGAGGATTTCTATCTCTCGGAGGAAAGGCTGCGCGATTTCCGCGCGGGCGATGCGATCCCGCTTGCCGAGTTGAAGACCGAGCTTGGGCTGGAATAGCCTGAATGGCGTGGGCGATCGAGTTCCTGCCCGACGCGGCAAAGGAATTGCGCAAGCTCGATCGGCAGGTCGCGGCGCGAATTATCAAGACCCTGGAAGAACGTATCGCCGTCCTCGACGACCCGCGCCAGATTGGCAGCGCACTGGGTGGCGATCATGCCGGCCTCTGGCGCTGGCGCATCGGCGATTACCGTGTGGTGGCGCGGATCGAGGATGAGCGGATCACCGTGCTGGACGTCCGCGTGGCGCATCGGCGGGAGGTGTATCGGTGAGGTGTTCGCTCCAGCCTGGCGAAATGAGTATTGTGTCCCCTTAATCCACGGATCAGGCTTGCCACGAACGCTTTTGAATACATGTACCGGAACTTGTATGCCGCACCCAATAGCACCGGGTGGCAGTCAATCCGTAATGTGCTTACAAGGCGTCTCAACCCAGCGGTATTGCCGCAGCCAATTCTTCCGCCGACTTAAATGAGACAGTCCAGTATGATTTGGTCAGCAAAAAAAAAGTTGTTATTCATCCCTATTGCGGCGGTCCTGGTCATGGCGTGTGCTCATAGTCCACCACGAAAAATCCGGGTCGGAATAGGGATGACGATCGCAGAGCTAATTGCGGGCTCGACCTATCCATTCGCCGGCGCTGGCGAGGGCCAACTGGAAGGATGCTCAAAAAAGCATGCCGCCCCAGCTAATTGGATCATCAGTGAACCCTACGATATTGTATATATTCATCGGAGGCACGAACTAGTCCGTAGCAATTTGGGAGGACCCGGTTTCTTACTAGCCATTACGGCTTCGTCATCCGATTGCCGAGTAAATGGGCTGCGAATCACGTTTCAGAATCGCGCGCTTTCTGCTGATGAAGCGGTGACTCAGGCAAGCGCGCTGCAAGAATGGTTTCACAATGCCGCTTTTCGTGAGCCCACGGAGAAGGAGCGCGACCAAGATCACCTACCGAAACCGTTTGCTATCGAGCAAGTGCCGGGCTCCCCGCCCCTTAGCGGGTCCGCCAGCAATCTGGCGGAAGTTAGAACTTTGCTCGTCGATAAACAGGTCAAGGTGATGAGGGTTGCCGTCGCACAGTTGATCAGCGACAACACAATTGCCGAAATTTCGATCGAAAATGTACGTCGATCAAATGAAGAAATTACCGGAAGGGTCGACGAAGCTGATGCGGCGATTGAGATGGAATATTACATCTACCTGGATGTTGGTCCGAGGGACCAGTCGTGATCTAATCATTTTGGTACGGGGATACATGCAATTACGGTGACGCGACCAATTCCGGGGCAATTCGGGGGACGCAATACCAATTTACTTCTTTGCCTAAGGAACAGGGAGAGGCTTGCAGGGTCCTTCGAGACGGGCCTTCGATACGCCCTGCGGGCTACTCAGGCCCTCCTCAGGATGAGCGGTGGAGGGTGGTGCAGGCGTTGTGGGGCTTAGCCGCGCTTTGGCGCATTTCCACCTCTCGCGCCAACCAACGAATTGACTCGGCAAGCGTGCCCCGGCAAGGGTCCGCGCGTCGACCGGCTCTTGGGCCGGAAGGCCGCGCGGGAGAGTTCGTTTTGTCTTCGGACGGAGCGGCGCCGAAGGAGCAACCGCCCCCGGAATCTCTCAGGCACCAGGGACCGCGCGCGCCTGACAGTCTGGAAAGTGTCTTGCCGGCTGGCAGGGCCGCCGAAGGGGTAACTCGCGATTGCGGTCGCGGGGAAAGCTCTCAGGTCGAAGCGACAGAAGGGGGCGATGGTCGAGCCGCGAGAGCGGAGCGATTGTCGTCACGAGTCGCTGGGAGCTGATATGAGCCGAGACGTCCACAACGATCCGACCGGCGGCGAAGGCATGGTCGAACCGGAAATCCTGAAGCTTCCGTTGGATGCGTGGCATCGGGGCAAGGGCGCGCGGATGGTGCCGTTCGCGGGCTATGCAATGCCCGTCCAATATGAGGGCATCATCGCCGAGCATCTGTGGACCCGCGAAAATGCGGGTCTGTTCGATGTCAGCCATATGGGGCAGCTCTATTTTACGGGCGACGGGGTCGATGAAGCGCTTGAGGCGCTGCTTCCGGCGGACGTGAAAGGCGTGAAGCTCGGGCGGATGCGCTATTCGCTGCTGCTGGCGGAGAATGGCGGGATCCTCGACGATCTGATGCTGAGCCGCTGGCCGCACGGCATTTACATGGTCGTGAACGGTGCGACGAAATCGGACGATATCGCCCATCTGCGCGAGCATCTGCCCGACGCAATCACCATCAATCATATGGAAGAGCGGGCACTGCTCGCGCTGCAGGGGCCTAAAGCGTTCGATGCCTTGAGCCGGCATACGACCGGTAAGTGGCCGCTCGATGCGCTCGGCTTCATGATGGGCGGCCATTTCCAGGTCGGCGGCGTGGACGCTTGGGTCAGCCGCTCGGGCTATACCGGCGAGGACGGATTCGAGATTTCGATGGACTTAAGGAAGGCCGGGGCGGTCGCGGGTCTGCTGTGCGGGGAGCCGGAGGTGAAACCGGTCGGGCTTGGCGCGCGCGATTCGCTGCGGCTGGAGGCGGGATTGCCGCTCTACGGGCATGACCTCGACACCGACACCACGCCCGGGATGGCGGACCTTGGCTTTGCCATCGGCAAGCGGCGTCGGGAGGAGGGCGGCTTCCCCGGAAGCGCGCGTATCATGCAGGAACTGGAGAGCGGCGCTGTGCAGAAGCGCGTCGGTTTGGATGTCGATGGCCGTCAGCCGGTGCGGGAGGGCGCGCGCATCCTCGACGGCGAAGGCAATGAGGTCGGGCGCGTGACCAGTGGCGGTTTCTCGCCGTCGCTCGGGCGGCCGATCGCGATGGGCTATGTCGCGACGCATCTCTCGGAGGTCGGAACCGCGCTGAAACTCGAGCAGCGCTCGAAGCTGTTCGAAGCGCGCGTCGCTCCGATGCCGTTCATCCCCC
>JBDSZD010000195.1:0-1858 GCA_039925325.1 Sphingomicrobium sp. | reverse complement strand
TCCACCCGGAGATCGCGACATAGGGCGTGCCCTCTTTTAGGTTCACATCCAGCGCGAGCGCGATGCGCTCGGCTCCAAAGTCGGCGATGAAGCTCTGCACCAGCTCGGGCTGACGTACCGCGAGGCTGCCGATGACCACGCGCGAGACGCCCGCGTCGAGCATGCGCTTCACCTGCTCCGCAGTGCGGAACCCGCCCGCAACCTGCAACTTCAGCGGCGCATCGGCCGCAAGCCCGGCGATCAACTGATGCTGCACCGGCGCACCCGCGCGCGTACCGTCGAGATCGACGATATGCACCCACTCCGCGCCCGCATCGGCAAACCGGCGAAGCGCGTCCTGAGGCGCATCGCCGTAACGCGTCGCATCGTCGAACTTGCCCTGGCGCAGACGGACGATACCACCGCCCATCAGGTCGATTGCCGGATAAATGATCATGCGTTGAGCCAAGTCTCGAGGAAGCGCGCACCGACCTTGCCGGAACGTTCGGGGTGGAATTGCGCGCCGGTCCAATTGCCCTTGCGCACCACGGCCGGAATCGGTCCCCCATAGTCCGCCTTGGCGACCGTGTCCGCCCCATCGTCGCACGCGAAACTGTGCGCGAAATAGACGTAATCGCCGTCGTCGATGCCGATCGCTGGATCGCTGACCGCAAGCTTGCTCCAGCCCATGTGCGGCACCGGGCGACCGGGTGCCGGCTCCAGCTTGCGCACGGACCCGGGCATGATTCCGAGGCACTCGGCTCCATTCTCCTCGCTGCGCTCAAACAGCAATTGCATGCCGAGGCAGATGCCGAGCGCGGGTTGGCGAAGTCCCTTCAGCACCGGACCAAGCCCGAGCCGGCCGATCTGTTCCATCCCGAACCCCGCGGCGCCAACACCCGGCAGCAGTACCTTGTCGGCGCTCGCGATGACCTCCGGATCGCTGGTCAGCGCGGCGGTGATGCCAAGCCGATCCAGCGCCATCCCGACCGACCCGGTATTGCCGCAGCCAAGTTCGACCATCGCCAGCTTCACAGCATGCCCTTCGTACTGGGCAATACATCGCCCTCCTTGCGGATCGCCTGGCGAAGCGCGCGGCCGGTGGCCTTGAACGCGGCTTCGACCTTGTGGTGGTCGTTCTCGCCGCGGACCTTGACGTGGATTGCGGCGCGCAAATGCTCGGCGAGCGAACGGAACACGTGGGCCGTCATCTCGGTCGGATAATCGCCGATGTGCGACCCGGAAAATTCGCCTTCGAAAATGCCGTAAGGGCGACCGGACAAGTCGATCAAAGCCTCGCCTGCTGCTTCGTCCATCGGCAAAGCGAAGCCGTATCGGCCGATCCCGCGCTTGTCGCCGAGCGCCTTGTCCAGCGCCTGCCCAAGCGCAATCGCGCAATCCTCCACGCTGTGGTGCGCGTCGATCTCCAGATCGCCCTGACACGACAGCAGCAGCGAGAAGCCGCCGTGCGCCGCCAGCTGGTCGAGCATGTGATCGAAGAAGGGCAACCCGGTATCGATCTTGCGCGGCTCGGCCCGGTCGAGATCGACCGCCACCGCAATCTTGGTTTCATTGGTCTCGCGCACCACTTCCGCGCGCCGCGTGTTCATCTGTGGCGATTGGACACCAAACGCTGCCAGCGCCGCCGCATTCTCTTCCGGACTTCCGATCGACAGCCGGATCGAATTGGCCGTGACATTGGGGCGGAACCGGACGCGGATGCCGAGCTGCAGCAGGCGTTTGGTCAAGGCCGGCGCGTCGTCCACCTCCAGCAGCAGGAAGTTGCCGCCACCGCTGCGGACGCTCTTGACGTCGGGAGCATCCGCAAGCGCTTTGGCCAAACTGTCGCGGCTGGCCTTGGCGGTCGTAATCCGCTCCG